>DATHSP010000198.1:0-2436 GCA_035464075.1 Thermoleophilia bacterium
CGCGCCACGTCCTGCGGCACGACGCGGTAGATCAGGCGGTCGAGGAGCGCGGGCTCCAGGAAGTAGCCGTCGAAGCGCTCGAGCACGACGCGCTCGCCGCGCACCCACTCGACGAAGCGGAAGGGGCCGCTGCCGACCGGCGCGTCGTTGACCGGGTTGGCGAGCGGATCGGTGCCGTCGTACAGGTGCTTGGGCAGGATCGGCGCGTCGAAGACGGTCAGCAGGCCGAGGAGCGGCGCATAGGGGCGGTTGAGCGTGATGACGACCGTGCGGGCGTCGGGAGCCTCGATCGAGGCCATCTCGTTGAACGCCCGCTGGAACCGGCCGTGGTTCGGCCCGAGGATCGACTCCATGGAGAACACGACATCGGCGCTGGTCACCGGCGTGCCGTCGTGGAAGGCCGCGTCGCGGAGGGTGAAGGTGTAGACGAGGTTGTCGTCCGACACGGTCCAGCCCTCGGCGAGCTCGCCGTGGACGGCGCCGTCGGCGGCCGGGTAGACGAGCGCGCTGTAAAGGCTGGCGCCGACGGCGCCGACCGGATAGCCGGTGCTGATCCCGGCGTTGAGGTGCTCGGGGTCGCTGCCGAGGATGACGATGGCCGTGCCGCCGGGGGTCGGGGTGCCTTGGGCGAGCGCCGGCGCGGCGACGAACGCCGCGAGGCACGCGAGGACGACGAGGAGCCTGGACATGGGACCTCCTTGGGCGCGGTCGGGTGGCGGGACCGCGCTCGGAACGACGCCAGTCTAGCGTCCCCGGTCGTCGGCGGGCGTCGGCGCCGGCGCCGGCCCGGGGACACCGTCGGCCCGTTGCGGAGCATCGGCCCAACGATCGGCGTCGGCCCGCCATCCGCCGACCGTGTCGTGCCATGCGAACGCGTCGTGGGTCGTGCGCACGTGGGCCAGCACGCGCACCACCGCCTCGAGCGGTCGCAGGGCGCGCGCGTCCACGACGTACCCCTCGATCCACGGCGCGCCGAGCAGCTGGAGCGGCAGCGTGGTGCCGCGCCCCTCGGAGGGGTTGGTGCCCTCGAGCAGCACCAGGCCTGGGTAGAGGCGCACGGCCGCCGGCGTCGGTAGGCCGGGGGACGGGGGCACGGAGGACGGGACCGGTTGGGTCTCATCCGCCGAGGGGCAGACCGGTGCGCGGGTCGCGCCAGCAGCGCGACGCGGCGGCCCGCGAGCCAGTCCGCTGGTCGGGCGAGCAGGGCATCGATGCCGTCGCGCGGTCGTCTCGGGTGCGTCGTCATCGTGTTCATGGTTGTAGTCTGCGAACCCCAAGGAGGGTGTCATGAGGGTATTCACACCATTCCTGATGCTATGTCTCCTACATCTTCCTGCCGCCTCGACCCCGCACGTCACGGCCCAGGGCGCCGCGGACGCCGGTCCCGACCGTCTGCTGAACTGCCTGATCGACGGGCACGTCCCGGAGCAGCCGGGCATCGCGCAGCAAGGGGGGTACCACGTCGAGTTCCAGTCGCTGCGGGGGGTCACCGCCGACGACCGGGCCTGCACCGTCTACCGTCTGAGGAACGCGCCCGACAAGCCGCCCACGCCGCTCCGCTGGACGTTGGGCGACGAGACCGTGGTCGACAAGCTGCGCCTGCCGCGCTGCGGCGGGCCAGAGGATTGCGATTGGCTCTCCTTCGCCAAGTACTTCCCCGGCGGGATCGACACCAACCTGTCGCTGCTGTCGTACGGGCTCAACGCGGACGCGTACCAGGAGACGGCCGAGACCTTCATGCACACGGTCGGCCTGCCCGACTCCGACGTCGCCGAGGCCGAGGGCGTTCTCGCCTCCTCCGTCGGCACGGAGATCCAGGGGACCTTCGTCGGGGGCGACGACGCGCCGCGTCCGCTGCACCTCATCGTCAAGTCGAGGTTCCAGGAGGCTCCGGCCGGCGGCAGCCTGCTCGTCTACGAGATCGACGACCTCGCCGGCAGCGGTGCCCTGACCAGCGGCGCCCTCCGGATCGAGTGGGGGGTGCTCGAGGCGCTCTCGGTCGCGATCGTGGTCGAGGACGGCGAGGCTGCGGACGGTGATCCCGTCCCCGGCGTCGAGGTCGCTCGCTCGGCCGATCGCCTCGAGGTGGTCGTTCCCGCCGACGCCTTCGTCCTCGACGAGACCTTCGTTCTGCGGGTCTTCGCGGCGGGCGACGCGGAGCCGCTCCTCGTGGTGGACATGCCGGCGTACGTCCCCTCCGCCGAGCGCTGACGATGGCGGAGAAGCGCCACCCCCTGCGCAGGGCCGAGAAGCTGCTCGGGACGGCGGGCAAGTACCTGGGGCTGTTCGGCACCGCGATGAAGCTGGCGCAGCTGCTCCCGGCGGCCGTCGGCCTCGCGATCGTCTTCTTCAGCCCGAGTGCCTGGCTCTCCAGCACGCTGCGGCACTGGGCCATGGCCGGCGTCGCCGTGGGGAGCGTCGCCGGGATGGTCGCGT
>DATHSP010000199.1:0-3908 GCA_035464075.1 Thermoleophilia bacterium
CCGGTGCGGCACCCGGCGGTCGACGTGGTCACCTACTACCGGCCCGGGCAGCACGAGCTCGAGCTCGGCGGCGATTTCATCGACGTGGTCGACGAGCACGACGGAGGGCTCGCCGTGATCTGCGGCGACGTCAGCGGACACGGCCCCGACGCCGCCGCGCTCGGCGCCATGCTCAGGGTGAGCTGGCAGGCGCTCGTGGTCAGCGGCGCCGCACCGGCCGAGGTCGTCGGCAGCCTGCGGCAGGTGCTGGCGCGCGAGCGGCACGACGAGGACACGTTCGCCACCGCCTGCCTGGCGTGGATCGACCCGGGGGCCGACGAGCTGCGGGTCGTGAACGTGGGGCACCCGCTCCCGCTGCTCATCGCCGGCGGCGTGACGCGGCTCGAGGTGCCGGCGCTGCCTCCGCTGGGCACGGTCGACGTGCCGGTCCGCGAACCGCTGCCGTTGGCGCTGCCCGAGGGGTGGACGCTCATCTTCTACACCGACGGGCTGATCGAGGGCCGCGCGGCGCCCGGCACCGCCGAGCGCTTCGGCGAGGACCGCCTCATCGCGACGCTGGAGAAGCTCGTCAGCGGCCCGGTCGACCGGTCCTGCATCGACCGCGTGATGCGGGCGGCGGAGAGCGCCGGCGGCGAGCCGATCAGCGACGACGTGACGGTGGTCGTGGTCGCGAAGCGTGTGGCGGCGGTCTCGTGAACCGCGCCGCCGCCCTCAGCGACAGGGGCGCCCCGACGATCGGCGGGGGCCAGACCGGCCCGCCCCGCGTGAACGCCACGCTGCGACTGGTCGGCGCGGCGCTTATCGTGCTGCTGGCAGCACTGACCTCACTCGTGTCGTACCTCTTCTTCCACACCGTCGCCGAGGTGATGTTCGTCGTCGTCGGCTTCGGCGCGCTCATCCTGTCGCTCACGCTGCGCGAGTTTCTCGACGACGACTTCGCGGTGTTCGTGGGCCTGGGCCTGGGGGCCGCGGCGCTGCTGCACCTCGTCCACATGGTCGACTTCCCCGGCATGGACATGATCGCCGGGTCGGCCGACCCCCCGACGCAGGTGTGGCTCACGGCGCGCCTGCTCTTGGCCGTGACCTTCGTGCTGGCACCGGCCGTGCTCGGCCGGCGCCTGGCCGTAGGCGCGGTCGCGGCCCTCTACGGCGTCGTGACCGCCCTCGCGCTGGCGAGCATCTATTGGTGGGGGGTCTTCCCGTCCGCGTACACCTTGGCCGGCGGCCTGACGCCGTTCAAGGTGGTGACCGAGTACGTGATCTCGGCACTCTTCGCCGTGGCCATCGTGCTGCTCTGGCGGCGGCGTTCGCTGCTGCCGGCCGCCGCCTTCCCCCTGCTCGTGGGGGCACTCGGGGCGAGCATCATCGCGGAACTCTGGTTCACGGTGTACAGCGGGCCGCACACCTGGCCCAACATGGTCGGCCACGTCTTCCTCGTCCTCTCCGCGGTGCTCGTGTACCTGGGCCTGATCGAGGACAGTCTCGCGCGGCCGCACGGCGTGGCGGTCGCGCATCTTCACGCGGCGCGCCGCCTGCACGAGCGTCTGGCGCGCAGCCTCGCGCCCACCCCGGCCGTGCGGCACCCGGCCGTCGACGTGCTCAGGTACTACCGGCCGGGCGACCGCCGGCTCGAGCTCGGCGGCGACTTCGCCGACGTGCTCGAGCAGCGCGACGGGCGCCTCGCCGTGATCTGCGGCGACGTCAGCGGCAACGGGCCCGACGCCGCGGCGCTCGGCGCCATGCTGCGCGTCGGCTGGTCGGCGCTGGTCCTCTCCGGCGCTTCCCCGTCGCGGATCGTCCGCGGGCTGCGCGCGATCGTGGTCCGTGAGCGCCAGGATCCGGATACCTTCGCGACCGCCTGTCTGGCCTGGATCGACCCGCGGGCCGGGGAGGTCGCCCTGCTCAACGCCGGGCATCCGCCGCCGCTCATCCTCGACGGCCGCGTCGCCCAGCTCGCGCATCCGCCGATCCCGCCGCTCGGCACGCTGGACGCGCCTGTCGGCGAGCCGGGCCGCTTCGACCTGCCGGCGGACTGGAGCCTCGTCTTCTACACCGACGGCCTGGTCGAGGGTCGCGTGGCTTCAGGCTCGAGTGAGCGCTTCGGCGAGGAGCGCCTGATCCAGACCTTCGCGGACCTGGTCGGGGGCCCGCTCGACAGGGACGCCCTCGACCGGGTCACGGCGGCGGTCGAGCGGGCGGCGGCCGAGCCGTTCGCCGACGACATCACCGTGGTCGTCGTGAGCCCTCGGGGGTCGCGCCGGGGGTGAGGTGCCGCAGCGTCGCGGCCCGCTCGAGCTCGACGGCGTCGCGCACGCAGCAGCCGGCGAGGTGGTCGTCGACGATGCCGGTGGCCTGCATCAGGGCGTAGACGGTCGTCGGCCCGACGAAGCGGAAGCCGCGACGCTTGAGCTCCTTCGCCAGCGCCGTCGCCTCCGGTGAGGTGGCGACCAGCTCGGCGGCGGTGCGCGGGGCCGCGTGATGCGCCGGTCGGAACGACCAGAAGAACGCGGCCACCGAGCCCTCCCGCTCGATGAGCTCAAGCGTCCGCCCCGCGTTGGTGATCGTCGCCTCGATCTTGCGCCGGTTGCGCACGATGCCCGCGTCGTCGAGCAGGCGCGTGACGTCGCCGGGGCCGTAGGCGGCGACGGCGGCGGGGTCGAAGCCCGCGAACGCCGCCCTGAACGCGGCGCGCTTGCGCAGGATCGTGAGCCACGAGAGGCCCGCCTGGAAGGCCTCGAGGCTGAGGTGCTCGAAGAGCCGTGTGTCGTCGAGCACCGGCCGTCCCCACTCCTCGTCGTGATAGGCGGTGTACTCCGGAGGGCCGACCGCCCAGAAGCAGCGCGGGCGCGCATCGGCGCCGGTTCGCAGGCCGGGAGACATGGGCAGCGGATCGTTCGTCATGTGGCCGATGGCGGCGGGTCGCAGGTCATGTGGCGGGTCACCAGCCGGCTTGGGCGCGCGCCGTCCAGCGGCCGTCGTCGCGGCGCACGCTGATGCGAGCGCCGAAGCAGGCCGAGAGCGGCTCGTCGGCGAGGACCGTATCGGCGGGGCCGGCCGCCACCACGCGGCCATCGCGGAGCAGGAGCGCATGGGTGGTCGAGCCCGGCAACTCCTCGAGGTGGTGGGTCACCGTGACGACGGCCGCGCCTGGCTCATCGCCGGCGACCGTCGCGAGCGCCGCGAGGAGCGCCTCGCGGCCGGGCAGGTCGAGCCCGTCGGCGGGCTCGTCGAGCAGCAGCAGCGGCGGGTCGTGCATCAACGCCCGGGCGAGAAGGACGCGGCGGCGCTGCCCCTGCGAGCAGGTCCTGAAGGTCTGGTCGGCGACCGGCGCGCAGCCGAACCGGGCGAGGAGGTCGCGGGCCCGAGTACGGTCCGCTGCGGTCAGGCGTTCCTCGAGCAGGGCGATCGAGCCGGTCGCGCCGGTGAGTGCCACCTCGAGCGCGGTGCGGCGCGGCGCGAAGGCGGTCTCGAGGGCGAGGTCGAGATAGCCGATACGCGCCCGCAGCTCGCGCAGGTCGACCCGTCCCACCGTCTCGCCGAGGATCCGCACGGCCCCGCGGCTCGGGTGGCGCACGCCGGCGGCCACGTTGAGGAGCGTGGTCTTGCCGGCGCCGTTGGGGCCGAGCACGGCCCACTGCTCGCCGGCACGGACGACCCAGTCGATGCCGTCGAGCAGCAACGGGCGCTCACCGGTGCGCGGATCCCACTCCCAGACCGTGACGCCCTCGAGGGCGAGGGCCGGGGCGAGCACCGAGGGAGTCTCTTCGGGGACGGCGGCGGGCGCGCGCGTTGACGCCGTCGCCGGCCGGCCGGGCTCCTCAGTGGGTGCGGTCGTGCCGTCGGTCGACGCCGGGGAGGTGCGAGTCGGGCGCTCGCCCGGCATTCCGCCGAGGCGGGCGACGCGCTCG
>DATHSP010000200.1:0-3644 GCA_035464075.1 Thermoleophilia bacterium
GTAGGCGACGAGCGGCGAGAGGGCGAGGGCGACGATGCCGGCGGCCAGCGCCAGCCGGGCCCCGGTGCGCTGCGGCCCCGCGACCTGTGGCTCGTCCCTTCGCTTCTCCGCGCTCCGCGCCATGCCGCGCCGATGCTACCACCCCGGCAGTCCGGCCGTCGGCCGCCCGGGCGTGCACGCCGCCGCGCGCTCCGCACGCGCTTCACGGTGCGGTGCGCGGGGCCGCCTGCCGACCGGCGAGGCCCCGGTCGCACGGGGCTCGTTACAGGCGTGTCGGCGAGGGGTAGAGTCTGCGGCACAGCAACCAGGAGAGCGCCTCGGCGGGCAGCGTGCGTCCGCGGGGCGGTGGTCAAGGAGTCCTCCCGTGAGCAAAGAGAAGATGCAGAGCGAGGTCCTGCGCGCCTTCAACGACTCGTGCGTCGTCAGCAGTCGCTCGCAGTACCGCGGCCGCGGGTTCCAGCCCGCCGCCGACGCCTACTTCGAGGAGGAGACGCGCGAGATCGTCGTGCGCTTCGAGCTGCCCGGGATGGAGCGCGCCGACATCGAGCTCTACATCGACCGGCGCGAGCTCATGGTGCGCGGCGAGCGCACGTTCCCGACGGCCGGCGGGCGCGTCTACCAGCAGGTCGAGATGGACTACGGTCCCTTCGAGCGCCACGTGCGCCTGATGGTCGACGTCGACCCCGAGAGCAGCAGCGCCACCTACGAGGCCGGCATCCTCGAGGTGCGCCTCGCGCTGGTCGAGCGCGAGGGCGCGCGGCGCATCCAGATCACCTCGACCGACGAGGAGCCGGCATGAGCACACCCGAGCCGGCCCAGCCGGTCGAACAGTCGGCGGCCGAGATCCCCGAGGTCCTGCCGGTCCTGCCGCTGCGCGACACCGTCGTCTTCCCCGACACGATGATCCCGCTGACCATCGGCCAGGAGCGCTCGATCAAGCTCATCGACGACGTCCTCGCCGGCGACCGCATGCTGGCCCTGGTCGCCTCGAAGAACGCCGAGCTCGAGACCCCGGGCCCGGAAGAGCTCTACACCATGGGCACGGTCGGCATCGCCCACAAGATGATCAAGCTGCCCGACGGCACGATGCGCATCCTCGTTCAGGGCATCGCGAGGGTGCGCGTCGACCGTTTCACCCAGGAGACGCCGTACCTCGCCGCCGCCATCTCCAAGGTCGACGACGTCGTCGTCGAGAGCAAGCAGGTCGACGCCCTGCGGGCCAGCCTGCTGGGCACGTTCTCCAAGATCGTCGAGCTCGTGCCCTACCTGCCCGAAGAGCTCGAGATGGCGGCGGCCAACGTCGAGGACCCGGGGCCGCTCGCCTTCCTCATCGCTTCGACGATGCGCATCCGCACGGAGGAGAAGCAGCAGCTCCTCGAGGAGTCCGACGTCGAGGCGCGCCTGCGCGCCCTCATCGGCATCCTCACCCGCGAGCTCGACGTCCTCGAGCTGGGCTCCAAGATCCAGAGCGACGTCAAGCAGGAGATCGACAAGAACCAGCGCGAGTACTTCCTGCGTCAGCAGATGCGCGCGATCCAGCAGGAGCTCGGCGAGACCGACGAGACCCAGGCCGAGGTCAACGAGCTGCGCGAGCAGCTCGACAAGCTCGCCCTGCCCGAAGAGATCGACAAGGTCGCGCGGCGCGAGCTCGACCGCCTGACCAAGATCCCGTCGCAGAGCGCGGAGTACCCGGTCATCCGCACCTACCTCGATTGGATCATCACCCTGCCGTGGACGGTCTCGAGCCAGGACAACCTCGACATCGCCCACGCGCGTGAGATCCTCGACCGCGACCACTACGACCTCGAGAAGGTCAAGGACCGCATCCTCGAGTACCTCGCCGTGCGCAAGCTGAAGGCCGACCTGCACGGGCCGATCCTCTGCTTCGTCGGCCCGCCCGGGGTCGGCAAGACCAGCCTGGGGCGCTCGATCGCCGAGGCCATGGGCCGCAAGTTCGAGCGCATCAGCGTCGGCGGCGTGCGCGACGAGGCCGAGATCCGCGGGCATCGCCGCACCTACGTGGGGGCGATGCCCGGCATCGTCATCCGCGCCATGCGCGACGCCGGCACCAACAACCCGCTCTTCATGATCGACGAGATCGACAAGACCGGGGCCGACTGGCGCGGCGACCCGTCGAGCGCCCTGCTCGAGGTCCTCGACCCCGAGCAGAACTTCACCGTCCGCGACCACTACATGGACCTGCCCTTCGACCTCTCGAAGGTCATGTTCATCACCACGGCGAACCAGCTCGAGCCCATCCCGCCGCCGCTGCGCGACCGCATGGAGATCATCAACCTGGCCGGCTACACGGTCGAGGAGAAGCTCCACATCGCGCGCAACTACCTCGTCCCGCGGCAGGTCGAAGGCAACGGCCTGCGGCCCGCCCAGGTGACCTTCAAGGACGAGGCCATCAACGAGATCATCAGCTCGTACACGCGCGAGGCCGGGGTGCGGAACCTCGAGCGCGAGGTCGGCACCGTCTGCCGCAAGCTCGCCCGCGAGGTCGCCGAGGCCCCGAACGGCGCCCGCAAGCGCTTCACCGTCAACGTCAAGCGCGTCCACGAGCTCCTAGGGCGGCCGCGCATCTACGCCGAGGCCAAGCGCCGCACGTCCGACCCGGGCGTGGCGACCGGCCTCGCCTGGACGCCGGTCGGCGGCGACATCCTCTTCATCGAGGCGACGGCCATGCCGGGCACCGGCCACGTCACCGTCACCGGCCAGCTCGGCGACGTCATGAAGGAGTCGGCGCAGGCGGCCCTCAGCTACGTGCGGGCGCACGCCCGCGAACTCGGCGTCGACGACGAGTACTTCCAGAAGAACGACATCCACATCCACGTGCCGGCCGGGGCGATCCCCAAGGACGGCCCGTCGGCCGGCGTGACCATGGCGACGGCGATCTGCTCGCTCGTCACCGACACGCCGATCTCGAGCGAGGTGGCGATGACCGGCGAGGTCACGCTGACCGGGCAGGTGCTGCCCATCGGCGGCCTCAAGGAGAAGACGCTGGCCGCGCAGCGCGCCGGCATCCACACCGTGATCCTGCCGACGCGCAACCAGGTCGACCTCGAGGACGTGCCCGAGAACCTGCGCGAGGACATGACGTTCGTGCCCGTCGACCGCGTCGAGCAGGTCTGGGAGGCGGCCATGGGCCTCACGATCGACGGCCGCCGCGCCGGCCGCGAGATCACCGAGGCGCACGAGCTGCTCGAGGAGGCCCAGGGCCTGCTGAACAAGGCACGCGCCGAGGCGGCCGCCGGGAGCGCCGCGCCGACCCGGGGCGGCGCGGCGAAGACGCCGGCCAAGAAGCGGACTCGTCCGGCGGCGAAGAAGGGCTCCGGCAGGGGCCCGGCCAAGGCGGGCGCGAAGAAGCCCACCGGCAAGGGCGCGGCCAAGCCCGGAGCGAGGCGGTCGCCCGCCCGCACGCCAGACGAGCCTGCGGCGGCCGGGCCCGTCGCCCGCAAGTCGGGGCGGGCAAAGGCGACCGCGCCCAGGCCCGCCTCGAGCGCCGGGCCGGTCGCGAACGTGAAGCCGAAGGCGGCCCCGGCGCGGCAGAAGGGGCAGGCCAAGAAGACGACCGCGGCCCGCGGGCGCAGCGGGCGCAAGAAGTAGTGTCCACACACTCCCGGTAGCCCGGGGCGGCGGAG
>DATHSP010000201.1:0-2569 GCA_035464075.1 Thermoleophilia bacterium
CGAGGCCCCCCGGAGAGATCCGGGGGGCCTCGCCGCCTGCGCGCCCTCTCCCCCAGGCCCGGCGCATCATCGCCGATCCGGTCGTTGTCAGTCGTGACAACGCATCGCTTCGCACCCCACGCGCGGTCCGCTTCACCCGTCCGGCAATCTGTGTACATAGCCCCGCGAAAGGGTCTAGAATCATGCTCGCCAAAGGGGGCGGAGACGGCCCGTGGGGCCCCGGGCGTTGGGCCCGCCTTCCGCTCCTTGTCAGGGAGACACCAGACAAGGAGAGGCACTATGAGGGGGTTCCGTTCACTGACGGTCGCGGCGGTCTTCGCCGTGACGGTCCTCCTGCTCGCGGCCGCGCCGGCCTTCGCCGCGACCACGCTGCCGCAGGACGACATCTGGTACGACAACACGCAGGCGCTGAAGAACGTGGCGCCGCCCGCGCAGACCGCCGCCCTGGGGTCTGTGCTCAACGAGATCCTCGCCGCCGGCGAGGTCTACGACGAGGAGACCGCCGACCTCATCCTCACGCTCTTCAGCGACGACCCGAACAACCCCGAGACGTTCGACGTCGCCTTCTGGAAGGAGTACGAGGGCGAGCACGCCGACATCTACATCGGCTGGAACGACCTGACGCCGCCGGAGAGCTCGTCGCAGCAGGACCACGAGATCACGGCCGAGCAGATCGCCTACATGGGCGCCGAGTTCGACCAGAGGATCTGGGAGTCCGACGTCTTCCACTTCGGCAACTACGAGGCGCGCGCCTTCGAGCCGGGCATGGACGGCACGCGGGCGGCGATCTTCGTCTACAACATCCGCGACGAGGCCTACTACTCGGACTACCCGTACTACATCGCGGGCTACTTCTGGGGCGGGTTCAACGACGCGATGCAGGTCAACGCGATCTTCATCGACTCGTTCAACTGGAAGGACCGGCTCGGTGAAGACGTCGACCGTCCGTACCTGTATGAGAGCGTCGTGGCGCACGAGTTCCAGCACCTGATCCACCACGACGTCGACGCCGACGAAGACGGCTTCGTCGACGAGGGCATGGCCTGCATCGCCGAGCAGCTGCTCTACGGCAACCACGCGAGCGCCGGCCAGATCGGCTCGTACCTCTGGCTGCACCGCGACTCGCTCATCACCTGGAACGGCGTCGCGCTCGAGGACTACGGCAGCGTGACCCTCTGGACCGACTACCTGTGGGAGCAGGTGCCGGGCTACGAGGACCGCATCCCGATGATGGCTCCGCTCGCCGACCGCGTGGCGCCGGGCTTCGAGGACGACATGTTCGCCGAGACCGACGCCAAGTTCGTCGACCCCGGTGACGCGCTCATCTGGAACATCATGCACAACCAGGCGAACGGCCTTCAGGGCCAGGCCGACTTCTGCGGCGGCATGGAGGAGATCGAGCGTCTCTTCCACGACTGGACGCTCTGCAACCTGCTCGACGGCAAGGTCGACGAGCCGCAGTGGAACTACACCAACCTCGCGATCGGCACCGAGGACTCGGACTTCGTGACCATCGACACCGGCATCAACTTCTACAAGACCGGCTACAACTACGCGATGCCGACCATGAAGCCGGCCGAGCGCCGCGCGATGACCGAGCCGTGGGGCGCGTACTACCGCTACCTCAAGCCGACGGCGAAGAAGCCGCTCACGGTCGTCTTCAAGGGCGCGGCCGAGACAGGTCTGCCGCCGACCACGGGCACCTACGAGTGGTACGGCGGCATGGGCGCCCTGCTGGCCAACACCCTGACCCGCCAGATCGACGGCGTGCCCGAGGGCGCGACGCTCGACTTCCTCACCTGGTTCGACATCGAGGCCGAGTGGGACTACGGCTACGTCGAGGCCTCGAGCGACGGCGTCAACTGGAGCGTCCTGCCCCAGCTCAGCAGCCTGCCGGTCGCGACCGAGGACGTGAACGGCTCGACGGCGTTCGACGGCGTCGGCGGGTTCACCGGCAAGTCCGGCGACTGGCAGGCCGCGAGCTTCGACCTCGCCGGCTTCAGCGGCACTGTCCACGTGCGCTTCCGGTACATGACCGACGAGGCCGTGAACGGCCAGGGCTGGTACGTCGACGACATCAGCGTCGGCAACGCGGACGGCGATGTGTTCGTCGACCCGTGCGACACCGAGAACGACTGGGTGAGCGAGGGTTGGTCGTTCACGACCGGCCTGCAGGAGAACGACTGGACGGCCGACGTCTACGCCGCCTACACCGAGGCCGGCGCCGTGCCCTACGTCGTCAAGTCGCTCGTCGGCCCCGAGGTCGAGCCCGGCCTTGCCGGCCGCGCCACCGTCGCGACCGCCAACATCAAGGGCAAGATCTACGGCATCGTCTCCAACCACCCGGACGGCACCTTCGCGGCACCGGCCCGGATCACGATCACGAAGGGCCTCGCGAAGCGCACCTGAGCGAGGTGTGAGAGGTACGAGGGCGGGCGGGCGCCGCGAGGCGCCCGCCCCAGGCGCACCGGCGGTGATGGGCCCTCAGGGGGGGACGCCGGGGCGCCGGACGGCGCCGGGGGCCGCGCTCTGAAGAGCGCCACGAGGGGCGCGCCCAGAGTAGCGCTCC
>DATHSP010000202.1:0-3703 GCA_035464075.1 Thermoleophilia bacterium
AACCACCGCCCCGCCGCGGGCGCCCGCTCAGCATGACGTCGTCGCAGACCCGGCGCGACTCGACCTCGTCCAGCCGCCAGGCGGCCGACACGGCGCCGACCGCCGGCGCCGTGAAGAGCTCGGGGGCGCCGCTGCCGATGACCACCGGGGCGATGAACAGCGTCACCCGGTCGATCAGCCCCGCGGCGAGCAGGGACGCGCCGAGCGTGGGCCCGCCCTCGCAGAGCAGGTCGAGCAGGTCGCGTCTCGCGAGCTCGCGAAGCCCCTCGGCGAGCCCCTCCGGGCCGGTCTCGATCAGCTCGACGCCGCGCGCCCGCAGGAGCGGCGCGGCTTCCCCGTCGAGCCGCTCGCTCACCACGACCGTCGGCGCCACCGTCGTGTCGAACACCCTGGCCCCGGCGTCCAGGCGGCCGCTCCGGCTGACCACCACCCGGACGGGGTCGCGCCCCTCGCTGAGACGGACGGTGAGCTCGGGGTCGTCGCGGCGCACGGTACCGGCCCCGACCACCACGGCGTCGGCCGCGGCGCGCATCTCGTGGACGATCCGCCGGCTCTCGAGACACGAGATCCAGCGCGCGTCGCCGCCGGCGGCGGCGACCTTGCCGTCGAGGCTCACGGCCGCCTTGTAGGTCAAGTGCGGCAGTCCGGTCTCGTGGAACTTGACGAAGGCGGCGTTCTGGCTCCGGGCGCGCCGCCCGTACTCCTGCTCCAGCAGGTCGACCGTCACGCCCGCCGCCTCGAGGGCGGCGATACCGCGGCCGTCGACCAGCGGGTTGGGGTCGCGGCGCGCGACGACCACGCGTGCCACGCCGGCGGCGGCGATCGCCTCGACGCAGGGCGGCGTACGGCCGTGATGGCCGCAGGGCTCGAGGGTGCAGTAGAGCGTCGCCCCGGCCGCGCGGGCACCCGCCTCGCGCAGGGCGACGACCTCGGCGTGGGGCTCGCCCGGCCCGCGGTGGTAGCCACGCCCGACGACCTCGTCGTCGCGCACGACCACGGCGCCTACGAGGGGGTTCGGATGCGTCCGCCCCCGCCCTCGCTCGGCGAGCTCGAACGCCATGTCCATGTAGCGATCTTCGGCCACAAGAAAACCCCGCACGCGGGGCTCCAGGGCGTCCGGCGAGCGGGGCTCGCCGTCGTGGTCTTCTCTCATCCGGACTCTGACCGTCGGCCCAGGAGTTCCACCTGGTCAACCTCTTGCGAGGGTCGCGGGCTCTCACCGCCGGTGGGGACTTCCACCCCGCCCCGAAGCCACGTTCTACGTGAACTGCCCGTTCAGTATAGGGCCCCGGAGGTCAGGCTCGCAACACGCCGGCCGGGCCGCGGACCCCGCCGCGTCGATCAGCCCCGCTGCCTCAGGCCGTCGCCGCCTGCTGGAGCCCCTGGAAGCGGGTCTCGACGTCCGGCCCGCCGAACACGCTGCTGCCGGCGACGAGGAGGTTCGCCCCGGCGTCGACAAGCTCGCGCACGTTGTGCTCGGTGACCCCGCCGTCGACCTCGAGGGCCACGTGCTCGGGGAGCAGCTCGCGGGCCCGGGCGACCTTCTCGAGCGAGCCGGGGATGAACGACTGGCCACCGAAGCCCGGGTTCACGGACATGACGAGCACGAGGTCGCAGTGGTGGCGGATCTCGCTGAGAGTCTCCACCGGGGTCGCCGGGTTCAGCGAGACGCCCGCCGCCGAGCCCGCGTCGCGGATCGCCTGCGTGACCCGGTGCAGGTGGGGACACGCCTCCTGGTGCACGGTGAGGATGTCGGCGCCGGCGGCGGCGAAGGCGCCGACGAAGGCCTCGGGGCGCTCGATCATGAGGTGGACGTCGAGGAGCGCCCCGGCGCCGTGCACCAGGGGCGCGAGCGCACTCACGACGAGAGGTCCGATGGTGATGTTGGGCACGAAGTGACCGTCCATGACGTCGACGTGGATCACCCGGGCGCCGGCGCCCAGCACGAGCTCGACCTCGTCGTTCAGACGACCGAAGTCGGCCGACAGGATCGACGGCGCGATGAGCGTCTCGTGCAGCAGGTCGGTCATGGTCCTCCTCCTCGGTCAGGTCACCGCGCGGGTGTCTCGCCGGAGCCGCCCGATTCTATCGTCATCAACGCGCGCCCGCCTGCGAGACCCGCCGGCGCAGCCGGGCGACGAAGAACCCAGTCGAGCCGTCGCGCGGCGGCAGCGTGCGCAGGTACGCGCCGTTGTCCGGGTGCGCCCACCGCGGCTGGACGGCCCCGAGATCGTCGAACGACCACTCGGCGCCGTCGGCGAAGGCCTCGACCACCGCGGTGGTCTCCCCCCGGGTCAGCGTGCACACGGCGTACGTCAGGGCGCCGCCGGGGCGGACGCAGGCGGCGCCGGCGGCGAGGAGCCGCCGCTGCAGGGCCGCCATACGGGCGACGTCGGCCGGCCGCCGGCGCCAGCGGAGATCCGGGCGGGCGGCCAGGGTGCCGAGACCGGTGCACGGCGCGTCGACGAGCACCGCGTCGAAGGCGCCCACGTACTCCGGCGGCAGGGCGAGGGCGTCGGCGCACACGGCCGTGACCCCCGGCTGCCCGGCGGCGGCGAGCGGCATCTGCAGGCGGCGGAGGTTGCTCTCCAGCGCCTCGACCCGCCCGGGGTCGACGTCGACGGCGACGATGCGCGCCCGCGGCCTCAGCGCCGCGAGGTGGGCCGGCTTGGTCCCCGGGGCAGCGCAGAGGTCGAGGAGCGCGCCCTCGGCGCCGGCGACCGCCACCGGCGCCACGAGTTGCGAGCCGCGCGACTGCGGCGTCACGAGGCCGTCGCGGAACGGCGCACTCGCCTCCAGCGAGGGCCCGTCGACGACGAGCGCGTCGTCCAGACCGTCGACGGCCGCGGCGGTGTACCCGGCCGCCTCGAGCGCCGCGCGGGCGGCGACCGGCGCGATCACCGTCGTGTTGACGCGCACACAGCGCTCGGGTGCCTGCCCGGCCGCCTCGAGCACCCCGGTCGCGGCGGCGTCGCCGAGGTCGCGGCGCAAGAGCGTGACGATCCACTCGGGAACCGAGAAACGCACGCTCAGCGCGTGGTCGTCATCGCCCGCGCCGAGACGCTCGAGGACCTCGCGGCCCTCGGCGGCGACGCGGCGCAGCACGGCGTTGACGAAGCCGCGCCGATGCCGCGACCTGCCCGCCATCACGACCGCGTCGTCGACCACGGCGTACGCCGGCACGCGATCGAGGAAGAGCAGCTGGTAGGCGCCGAGACGCAGGACGTCGAGCAGGTCGGGCTCGATGCGGCGCGGCGCCGTGGCCGCGTGCTCGAGGACCGCGTCGCAGGAGCCGCGCCGCCGGAGCACGCCGGTGACGAGCTCGAAGGCCAGCGCGCGGTCGCGCGTCTCGAGGCCTTCGAGCTCCCTCAGGCCGGCCGCCGACTCGTCGAGGGCGGCGTTCTCGCGCCGCAGACGGCGCAGCACGGCGAGGGCGGCGGCGCGCGCCGGGCTCACCGTGCCGCCGCGCGCACGGCTCAACGGGCCGCCAGGGCGCGGCCGGCGCCGCGGAGGAACTCGGTCGCGCTCATCCGCCGTCCGCCGGCCCGCTGCAGCTCCAGCACCTCGACGGCGCCGTCGCCCGCCCCGAACCACAGGCGATCGCCCCCGATGACGAACGGCGTGCCGGGGCTCGTCCCCGCGGGATGCGCGCCGGCGCTCCCTGCTTCGGGCGCGGCGCCCGCGGTCGCCTCTGCGGACGACG
>DATHSP010000203.1:0-8950 GCA_035464075.1 Thermoleophilia bacterium
GCGCAGCGACTGCCACTGGTCGAGGCGCTCGATCAGGAGGTCGCCCTCATCGGGCCCAAGTATGCGGCGGGCGATGGAATGGAGCTGCGAGCGCGAGACGGCCGTGTGACCGCGGCGCTTCTCGGAGCGCTCGACCGCCGCCGCCACGCTGTAGGCGCGCTCAGGGGCCAGGCCCGTGGCCATGAAGGCCTGCGCCATGAGGCCCTTGGAGAACGGGACGCCCTGCTCGCCGACGACGACGAGGTCGTCAGCGGTCATCCGGATCGCTCCTCGAAGCGTTGCAGCGCACGTGTGCCGAGGTCGCCGAGGGCGGCGTCGAGCACGCCGCCCTCGGCGACCGGCGCGTTGTCACAGAACCCGAGCTCGATGCCGGACGCCGACGCAGCCTCGGCCACGACGTCGATGGCGGCCGCCTTGATCTCGGTGAGGAACACGTCGGCGGCGCGGGCGGCGCGCTCGACGTCGGCCACGAGCAGGCGGCGGTCGGCGAGTGCCCCGGAGGCGAGCACGACCTCGGCTCCGTGCGCCTCCTCGAGGTGCCGCGACATCAGCGGCAGCGCCTCGGGAGGCGCCGTCGAGAAGAAGGCGACGCGGCGGCCGCGCACCGGGGTCGCCGGACGCGGCCTGAACACGGTGGTCACCACCTCGAGCCCCGGCCGCACCCCGCGCGCGGCGTCGCGCAGCCGGCGCACCGCCTCGCGGCTCGCGAACGGCGGTTCACACATCGTCAGCACCAGCACGTCGGAGAGCAGGAGGCGGTAGGTACCGAGGTACCCGGTCACGTAGTCGGGCGGCTGGTGGGCGCCGGCGACGCAGACGACGCCGTCGGCGAGGACCGGCGGCACGACGGCGCCGCTGCCCTCGAAGACGGCCAGCGCCGGCGAAAGCTCCTCGACGAGCGGCAGCGCCGCCGCCACGGAGCTCTCGTAGGCGGCGCCGGCGAGCCCGCCGCCGCAGCGCCGGCAGCCCACCGTGGTGACCCCGGTGAAGACCGCGTCCTCGTAGCAGTCGGAGGCGGCGTGGCGGCCGCGGCGCGAGGCCTCGAGCAGAGCTTGCGCGTCGACGCCGCCGCCGAGCACGACCTCGGGCTCGGGCGGCCCGCCGCGGCCCATCGCCACGATCACGACCCCGCCCGTTGCCTCGAGGCGCCGGTCGAGCAGCCGTGCCAGGTGGCCGGCGATCGCCGTCTTGCCGACCCGCTTGCCGGTGCCGATCACGGCGAGCGACGGCAGGGTGAAGGGCTCCCGCGGCGGCGGGCTGAGGGCGAAGTCGGAGCCCTCGTAGACGCAGCCCGCCGCCAGCGCGGCACTCGCGAGGACGAAGCGCTCGCGGTAGCCGAGCACCGGCTCGTCGGAGAGGTCGACGAAGACCTCGGCCCCGGTCTCGGTGACGAGGGCGGCGACGGCGGCCGCCGTCGCCGCCACGTCGCCGCCCGGCTCGACCGTGCGCAGCAGCGGCACGCCGTACTCCTCGCCGAGCTCGCCGGCCTCGCGGCGCAGCTTCTCGCGGCCGCCGACGAAGGCGGCGGCCGCGACCTCGAAGCGCTCGCCCAGACCGGCGACGCAGTCGCGCACGACCGGCGGGTAGTGCTCGCCGTCGATCACGACCACGGCGCGGCGGCGGGTCACTGCTCGACCGCCCCCGCGCCGGGCTCCTCGGGCGACAGCACGGGGTACTTGGTGAAGCGGCCGCTCGACGGCGTGAACTCGATCAGCTTCTCGCTGCCGTGGAAGGGGAACTTGCGGACGACCGTGACGCGGTCGTCGGCGACGTGGATGACGTTGTAGCAGGGGCGGGTCGTGCCACGCAGGCGGAGCGAGCAGCACGTGCCGGCGTTGACCACGAAGAGGCCCTCGAGCCGCCAAGCGTAGGGCACGTGCTTGTGGCCGGAGAGGACGAGATCGACGCCGCACTCGGCGAGCACCTCGAGCACGTCGCCGGCGTCGTAGACCATGTTGCGCTCGCGCCCGGTGCCCGGGATCGGCAGCAGGTGGTGGTGAAGCATGAAGATGCGGAAGCGGGACGGGCCCGCGAACTCCTCGCGCAGCCAGTGGTAGCGGGCCCGCCCGATCTGGCCGAAATCGAGGTCGGGCTCGGTCGAGTCGACGGCGACGACGCGCACGTCGCCGAACTGCGCCGACTGCCAGCGCGGCCCGATGAGCTCCTCGAAGTGCACGTAGCCGACGTTGCGTGAGTCGTGGTTGCCCGGGATCACGATGACGTCGGGGCACTCGAGCCGCCGCAGGTACTCGTGCGCGGTGACGTAGTCCTGGCGGAACCCCATCTCGGTGAGGTCGCCGGTGCAGAGCACGAGGTCGGGCTGCAGCTCGTTGAGCTCGACGACGGTGCGGTCCATGAGGCTGGGCACGAAGTACGGCGAGCCCGCGTGCAGGTCGGAGATGTGAGCGATGGTGATGGCCTTCACGCTGCCCCCAAGGCGGCGGGTGGGCCCGCGGGCCCCGGCGCGTGCAATGGTACTCGGCGCACAACGGCTCTGCCAGAGCGGGTCGCGCCCGGTCTCCTACTCGACGATGACGATACGCCCCGGCCCCTGCTTGTCGCGCACCGAGAAGGTGGTGCGGCCGCCCTCGCGGCGGAAGCGCAGGTGCATCGTCGTGTGCCCGATGTGGAGGTTGGAGAGGGTCACGTCGCCGAGCCAGCTCGGCAGCACGGGGTTGTGCACGTAGACGATGTTCTCCTCGGCCTGGGCGTAGATGCCGAGCATCGCCTGGAGCATGAGAAGGAGAGCGCCGCTGGAGGCGGCGAAGGGCGAACAGGCCATCGGGAAGGCGACGGGCCGCTCCGACGACTGGCGCGTGAAGCCGCAGAAGAGCTCGGGCAGCCGGTCGGAGTCGTAACCCAGGGCGGCGTCGAAGAGGCCCCTGGCGAGGCGGTTCGACTCCTGCACGTAGCCGAGCTTCTTCAGGGCGTTGGCGGCGATGGCCGTGTCGAACGGCCAGACGCCGCCGTTGTAGAAGCTCACCGGGTTGTAGGCCTTCGCGTGGCGGCTGACGGTCCTCACACCCCAGCCACTGAAGAACTCGGCCGACATGAGCCGGCGCACGACGGGGGGCACCAGCTCGTCGCTGACGATGCGCGACCAGAGACAGTGACCGGCGGTCGAGCACGGCGTCGCGACCGGGCGCTTCTCCCCGTCGAGCGCCATGGCGAGAACGCCGGTGCCCTCGACCCAGAAGCGCTCGTTGAAGCGGCGCTTGAGCTCGCGCGCTTCGGAGGCCATGCGCTCGGAGCGCTCGACGTCGCCGAGCCGCCCGTAGATGGCGGCGAGGCGGCGCTTGGCGTAGTAGACGTAGCCCTGTACCTCGGCCAGGGCGATGGGGCCCTCGGCCGGGGTGCCGTCGGCGTGCACGACCGCGCCGGCGGCGTCACGCCAGCCCTGGTTCACGAGCCCCGCACGTGACCGGCGCAGGTACTCGACGAAGCCGTCGCCGTCGGGGTCGCCGTCGCCGGCGAGCCAGCCGAGGGCGGCGTCGATGGCCGGGCCGAGCTCCTCGAAGGCCTCGAGGTCCCCCGTCCACATCGTCCGCTCGCAGACGAGCAGCAGCCAGAGCGGGGTGGCGTCGACCGAACCGTAGTACGGCGTCTGCGGGATGCTTCGCAGGGCGGCGAGCTCGCCGCGGCGCAGTTCGTGCATGATCTTGCCGGGTTGCTCCTCGCGGAACGCCGAGTCGGCGCGGCCCTGCAGCGCGGCGAGCGTGTGCACCGCGGCGCCGGCGAGACGCAGGTCGAAGAGCAGCGTCTCGAGGCCGACCAGGCAGAGGTCGCGACCGAACGGCGCCGCGAACCAGGGCAGCCCCGCGACGGGCACCCGGCCGGCGGTGGTCTCCTCGGTCAGCATCCGCAGGTCGCGCTGGGCACGCTGCAGCACCTGGTCGAACTGCTCGTTGTCGGTGTAGATGCCGGTCGCCTCGGCCTGCCACTCCTCGTAGTCGCGGCGCAGGGCGCCGAGCTTCTCGGTCTCATCGCCCGGCTGCGGCACCGGCGCCTCGGGGCCGACGACCGCGGTCGACACGCGCACGAGGGCGCGCTCGCCGGGGTCGAGGCGGAGGCGGAAACGGGCCTTGCCTCCACGGATCGACTCGGGGGCGGGATCGAAGTGCACGACGGTCTTGCGCAACGTCTCGTCGAGACCCAGGTAGGCGAAGGTCAGCACGCCCGGCTCGGCCTTTGGCGCGAGCAGCTTGCCGCGGCGGCGGCGGCGCATGCCGCGCACCTCGAAGAAGTCGGCGAAGTCGGCGTCGAAGACGAGGTCGAGCGCGAGGTCGACCGGCGCGTCGTGGTAGTTGCGGACGCGCACCACCTCGTGAAGCCCGTCCTTGAGGAAGCGCAGGCGACGGACGTGCACCGTCGCCTGCGGCACCGTGCGGCCGTCGCGCCCGCGCAGCTCGACGTTGGTCGCGTCGATGAGGGCGCTGTACCCGCGCTCGGCGGAGGAGGAGAGCACGACGGGCTCCCGTCCGCCCAGCAGCAGTTCCAGCCGGCTGAGGTGTCGCGTGTCGCGGAAGTACAGGCCGAGCACGGAGTTCTCGGCCCCGGTGGCATGACCGGCCTGGTTCGTGTAGAGGAAGAGGTCGCCCTCCTTGAGTACCAGCCGCGCGGCGCGGCTGCCGCTCATGACGTAGCGCTCGGCCGCCATCGTGACGGCGGGCTCGCGGTCGACGGCGTCGAAGCGCTCGTCGCCGACGACGACCTCATCGGGTCGCTCAGCGGGGGGCTGTGGGGCGTCGGCCATGCGGGTCAGACTCCTGGGCCGCGGGTCGTCACCGTACTTACCCGGTCGCCCCGAGGAACAGCCGCATGAGCTCCGGCCCTGTGGCGACCGTGAGGCCCGTGCGCGCCGCTTGGCTCTCGCCGAAGGCGCGCGCACCGGCGCCGGCGTCCGCGGACCGCGGCCGGGCGGCGATGACGAAGGGGACCGGACCGGCGGCGTGCGTCCGCAGGCGCAGCGGCGTGTGGTGGTCGGGCAGGACCATGACCGCCGGCGGCTCGGCGCCGGCGAGCAGCGGCGCCAGCACCTCGTGGTCGATGCGCTCGATGGCCCTGATCTTCTCGGCCAGGTCGCCCTGGTGGGAGGCCTCGTCGGGGGCCTCGACGTGGACCCAGACGAACTCGTGGTCCTCGAGCGCCTCGAGCGCGGCTCGCGCCTTGGCGCCGTAGTCGGTGTCGAGGGCGCCGGTGGCGCCGGGGACGTCGAGCACGGTGAAGCCCGCGCAGCGGCCGATGCCGCGCACCAGGTCGACGGCGCCGACGACGGCGCCCGACAGCCCGTGAAGCTCGCGGAACGCGGGCAAGCGCGGCGCCGTGCCCTCGCCCCAGAGCCACATCTCCGTGGCCGGCCGCAGCGGGGCCAGCACCTCGCGGGCCGCGACGAGCAGCTCGCGCAGCTCGGCGGCCGCAGTCTCGGCCGCACCGCCGCCGGCCGCTGCCCCGGCCGCTTCGCCGCCGGAGGCCGTTCCGGCCGCTTCGCCGACGGCGACCGCGACCTCGGCCCCACCGCCGGCGGCGCCGGGCAGGTACGCGGCGACCGGGCGGTCGAGGATGTCGTGCGGCGGCGTGCAGGGCACGACGGCGCCGCCGCGCCAGACCATCAGGTTCCGGTAGCTCACGCCGGGGTGGAACTCGAAGGCGCCGCCGCC
The DNA here is from genome assembly GCA_035464075.1 of Thermoleophilia bacterium. Taxonomy (GTDB): domain Bacteria; phylum Actinomycetota; class Thermoleophilia; order UBA2241; family UBA2241; genus UBA2241. The sequence continues at coordinate 5,658 of DATHSP010000203.1, forward strand.
GAGCGCGGCCTGGAGGGCCGCGACCAGGCGGCGCCCCTCGCCGCTCGACACCTGCCCGGCGGTGTGGTCCTTCATCACCCCGCCGACGATGGTCACGAGGTTGCAGCGATAGGCGACGTCGCCGGGGCCGAGCTCGACCCCGATGCTCGCCGCCTCGAGCGGCGAGCGCCCCGTGTACACGGCCCGCGGGTCGTAGCCGAGCACCGAGAGGTTGGCGACATCGCTGCCGGCAGGCATGCCGGGCGGCACCGTCTGCACGAGGCCGACGGTGCCGTCACGCGCGAGCGCGTCCATGGCGGGGGTGTCGGCGGCCTCGAGCGGCGTGCGGCCGCCGAGCGCCTCCTGGGGCTCGTCGGCCATGCCGTCGGGCACGAGCAGCAGGCGGCGGCGCATCAGGCGCACCTTGAGAGCGCGAGCGGATGGCTCGCCATCAAGCGCTCCCTGCGGGCACGAGCGGCCGGCGGCGCCTCAAGCGCTCCCGCCCGGCGCCGCCGCGCCCCCGTCCCGGCCCGGCACGTCACCCGCCGCCCATCCCCGCCCGGCACCCTCCGCCATTCCCGGCCCGTCGTGTCAACCGCGGCCTCTCCCCTCAGCTCGCCGCGCCGAGCACGAGCATCGGCTGCAGCTCGAAGGTCGCGTAGGTCGGCCGGTAGCGCTCGGTGTCGTAGAACTTGTCGACGTCGACGACCTTCTTGTAGGCGACGACGGTGTCGATCGGCACCGAGTCGTAGCGCCCGTTGCGCAGCGCCACCATGCGGCCGTGGTCGCCGCGCAGCAGCAGGTCGATGGCGAGGTTGCCGTAGGCCAGCGGGACGATCGAGTCGAGGGCGTCAGGGTCGCCGCTGCGCACCGCGTAGCCCAGGTTCATGCTGATCATGTCGATCTTGCGCCCGTCGTTGTACTTCGGGGCGCGCTCCTTGACGAGGGCGCTGACGCGGGCGCCGATGCCGCCCAGCTTGGCGTGCCCGTACTGGTCCTTCTCCTGGACGCTGAAGAGCATCTCCTCGCCCACCAGCGCGGCACCCTCGCTGACGAGGCAGACGGAGTACTTGTCCGGGTTCTGGTTGCGGTCCTCGACGAGGATCTCGGTGAGCTTGTCGATGTCGCCCTTGAACTCGGGGATCAGGCAACGGTGGGCGGCCCCGGCGATGGTCGGGAGCAGGGCGGTGAACCCGGCATAGCGCCCGAAGACCTCGACGATCATGATGCGCTCGTGCGAGGCGGCCGAGGTGCGCATCTGGTTGGTGATGTTGACCGTGCGCGTGACGCAGGTACTGAACCCGAGGCAGTAGTCGGTGCCGGGGACGTCGTTGTCCATGGTCTTCGGGACGGCGACCACGGGGACGCCTTTGCGCCCCAGCTCGACGGCGTAGCTCAGAGTGTCGTCGCCGCCTATGGGGACCAGATGGTCGATGCCCAGGTAGTCGAGGTTGGCGATGACCTCGTCGGTGAGGTCGTTCTTCTCGTCCGTGTACTTGCCGGCGAGGTGCGCCGGCACGTCCTTCTTCGGCACCGCGCTGGGCCGGGTACGCGACGAGTGCAGGAAGGTGCCGCCCGTGCGCGCGTAGTGATTCACGAGCTCCTTCGTGAGCGGCATGACGCACGGGCTGTTGTCGGCGCCGTCGTCGCGGCAGGTCTCGACCAGACCGGCCCAGCCGCGACGGATGCCGACGACGTCGAAGCCCTCACGCACGGCGCGCACGGTGAGGGCGCGGATCGCCGGGTTGAGACCGGGGACGTCGCCGCCGCCGGTCAGGATACCGATCCGCCCTTTGGGACCCTTGCTCATGTGCCCTCCTACTCCCGACCCTCGACCCTGATGACCGCCGGCCGCCCCTCGACATCGTCGAGCGCCTCGATGCGCGCGAGGGCGGCGAAGAACGACGCCTCGCGCACCGGGTGCAGCACGAGGGCGAGCTCGGCGCCCTCGTCGCGGCCCTCCTGGACGACCGAGCGGATGCTGACGCCCTCGTCGCCGAAGATGGCCGCCACCGCGGCGAGCACCCCCGGCTGGTCGCGCACCTGCATCCGCAGGTAGAACGTGGAGACCATCTCCGCGTCGGCGAAGAACGGCAGGTCCTTGTAGCACTGGCAATTGCGTACGAAGCTGCCCTCGACGGTGTTGACCACGGAGACGATGTCGCCGATCACCGCGGAGGCGGTGGGGACGCTGCCGGCCCCGGGGCCGTACAGCATGATCTTGTCGAAGGTCTCGCTCTCGAGGAAGACGGCGTTGTAGGCCCCGCCGACGGTGGCCAGCGGGTGCTCCGCCGGGATGAACGCCGGGTACACGCGCACGTTCATGCGGCCGTCGATGAGCTTGGCCACGCCGAGGAGCTTGGCGACGAGGCCGAGGCGGCGGCCGTGCTCGATGTCGACGGCCGTGACCCGGGTGATGCCCTCGTGGGGCACGTCGCCCAGGGTGACGCGGCTGTGGAAGGCGATCGACGCGAGGATCGCCATCTTGGCGGCCGCGTCCTTGCCGGTCACGTCCTCGGTCGGGTCGGCCTCCGCGTAGCCCAGGCGCTGCGCCTCCTTCAGCACGTCGTCGTACTCGGCGCCGGTCGCGCTCATCGCGGTGAGCATGTAGTTGGTCGTGCCGTTGACGATACCGAAGACGCGCGTGACCTCGGCGGCGACGAGCGACTCGCGAAGGACCTTGATGACCGGCACGGCGCCGACGGAGCTCGCCTCGAAGCGGAGGTGCACGCCGGCCGCCTCGGCGGCGTCGAAGAGCTGCGCACCGTGCTGGGCGAGGAGCTGCTTGTTGGCGGTCACGACGTGCTTGCCCGCGGCGAGGGCGCGGAGCTGGAAGTCGAGGGCCGCGCCGACGCCGCCGATGAGCTCGACGACGATGTGCACCTCGGGGTCGCCAAGAAGGGTGTCGATGTCGTGGGTCACGAGCGCCGGGTCGAGGTCGGGATGCGAGAAGCCCGGCAGCTCGAGCACGCGCCGCAGCGCGACGTCCCTGCCGGTCGCCAGGCGGATGTCGTCGGCGTTGCGCCGCAGCAGCGCGCCGACCCCCGACCCGACCGTGCCGTAGCCCAGAAGCCCGATCCCGACGCGTTCCACGAAGACCCCTCCCGTTATCTCTCGCCTGCCCGGCCGCGGCGCGAGGCGACGGCCCACCGCCTCGGGTGCCGCCGCCACGCGCAGCCGAAGTATATGGGACCAGCGACGGAGGCGAGGCGGGCGGCGCCGGGCGGGGCCTAGAGCGTCGGCCGCGACGGACCGCGGCCGGCCGCGGTCCGTCGCGGCCGACGCTCTAGGCCCCGCCCGGCGCCGCCCGCCTC
>DATHSP010000204.1:0-19047 GCA_035464075.1 Thermoleophilia bacterium
CCGCCCCCCCCGCCATACCCGCTCGCCGCCCGACCCCGCCGCGCGTCGCCGTCTATGCGACCTCGAGCGCCTGCTCGAGGTCGGCGATCAGGTCGCCGGCGTCCTCGATGCCGACCGAGTAGCGGATCAGGCCCTCGGGTATGCCCATCGCCGCGCGCTCCTCGGGCGTGCACTCGACGTGGCTCGTGGTCGCCGGAGGACCGGCGAGCGTCTCGACCGCGCCGAGGTTGGCGGCGCGGTGAGCCAGGCGGAGCCGCGGCAGCACGCGCTTGACCGCCTCGAGGCCGCCCTCGAGACCGAAGCTCAGCACGCCGCCGTAGCCGCGCATCTGGCGGGCGGCGATGTCGTGCTGCGGGTGCGACTCGAGGCCGGGGTAGTTGACGACCGCGACGGCCGGCTGCGCCTCGAGCCAGCGGGCGATGCGCAGCGCGTTCGCGTTCTGGCGCTCCACGCGCAGGTACAGCGTCTTCATGCTGCGGATCAGCAGGTACGCCGCCATCGCGTCGAGGGCGGCGCCGGTGATCTCGCGGTAGTGGTAGACGCGCTGCACGAGCTCGGGCGAGCCGCAGACCACGCCGCCGAGGACGTCGGCATGCCCGCCGAGGAACTTGGTCGCGCTGTGCAGCACCAGGTCGGCGCCGAGCGCGAGGGGATTCTGGTTGATCGGCGTCGCGAACGTGTTGTCGACGACCACGGTGGCGCCCGCCGCGTGCGTCGCGGCGGCCAGACGGGCGATGTCCATCACCTTGAGGGTCGGGTTGGTCGGGGTCTCGAGGTAGACGAGGTCGCAGCCCGTGGCGATCGCCGCCTCGAGCTGCTCGTGGTCGGTCGTGTCGCAGAGCTCGATCTCGACACCCAGGCGGGCGAGGAACTCGAGGAAGATGCGGTTCGTGCCGCCGTAGGTGTCCTTGACCGAGACGACGCGGTCTCCCGGGGCGAGCAAGGCGTGGAGCGTGTTGCTGACGGCGGCCATGCCGGTGGAGAAGCTGGTCGCCGCGGGAGCGCCTTCGAGCGCTCTGACCTTCTCCTCGAAGGCGTGGACGGTCGGGTTGGTGTTGCGGCTGTAGACGTGGCCCGGCGCCCGCCCGACGGCCACGTCGAGCCACGCGTCGACGTCGGGATAGCCGTACGCCGCGCTGTAGACGATCGGCACCTGCGTGGCGCCCTGCACGAGCGACTCGCCCTCACCGCCCCACACCGTCAGGGTCGCGAGGCTCAGGCCTTCTGTCTTTGTTGCCATGGGGTAGCTCCTTCGGTCTAGTCCGCGCAATGATAGCGGCTCGGGCGCCGCGACCGCGCGGCGCCTGGAACGGCCGGAAGGAGCTCGGAGACGGACGCGCTCGACCGCCTCATCGACTACCTGCTACATCTGGACGCCCACCTGGCGGAGCTCGTCGAGCAGCTGGGCGCCTGGGTCTACGCGGCCATCGCCTTCACGATCTTCGCCGAGACCGGCCTCGTCGTGACGCCCTGGCTGCCGGGCGAGTCGCTGCTCCTCACGAGCGGTACCCTGGCCGGCGCCGGGATCCTCGACATCGTGATCCTGGCGCCGCTGCTCTTCGTCGCCGCCTTCCTCGGCGACGTCTGCAACTTCCTCATCGGGCGCTATGTCGGGCGCCGCGTGCTGCGCAAGCCGCGGCGCTTCCCCAAGCCGGAGCACATGGCCCGCGCCGAGGAGTTCTACGCGCACCACGGCGCGGCGGCCATCATCCTCGGGCGCTACGTGCCGATCGTGCGCACCCTGGCACCCTTCGTGGCCGGCATGGCTGGAATGCCCCTGAAGAAGCTCATGCTGTACGCGGTCATCGCCGAGGGGACGTGGGTCGCCATCTTCCTCGGCGCCGGCTACTGGTTCGGGACGGCGGCATGGGTGCAGGACTACCTCGGTCTCGCCCTCGCCGCGATCGTCATCATCTCGCTGTTGCCCGGCGTGGTGGTGTACCTGGCCCGTCGCCTGCGTGACCGGAGCGGCGTGTAGAGCCTGCCCCAGTGGCCCCCTGGCCCGCTGTTTGCTTGCGCAACAATCGGGTAATTTTAGTCCGTTTTCGTGGTCCGAACGCACTACCGCCGGACCGGACACCGACTCCCCAGGGGGTAGCAGAAATGTCAGCGACCGCCACTCTCGACCGCCGGGCGATCCTCGTCGCCGTGGCCGTCCTCGCCCTCATGCTTGCTTTCTTCGGCGTGACGGCCACCGCCAAGGCCGACACGCTCAAGCTGGCCGGCGGCTACACCCAGCTCACGACCGACCCCGGCACGACGAAGGTACTGCTGCAGCAGAAGGTGATCCCGCTGCCGATCCTCCCGTCGTGGGTCGTCCCGACGACCGTCGACGGCAAGCTGGCCCTCAGGTACCGCTTCTACATCACCGGCGGCGCCATCGACTCGGCCACGCTGGGCGGCGAGATCTACCACTCCGGCGGCCTCAAGTGGGTCAACCTGAAGAACGGCAAGAGCTTCCGCATCAAGAACTTCACGATCGACACCAACAACGCGCAGCTCACCGCCGAGATCCCGGCCCTGGGCGGCGCGCGGGCGCCGATCCTCGACCTCGACCTCTCCGGCGTCCAGGTCAAGCCGGGCAAGATCTACACCAAGGTCGGTCCGGTGCCGGCCACGCTCACCGACGTGGCGGCCGGCGCCCTGAACCAGTCTCTCGGCGTCAGCTTCTTCGCCGAGGGCATCCCCGTCGGCACGGCCTACGTGTACGCGCGTTTCGCGAAGTAAGCACGCAGGGAGCTCGAGAGAGGGCGCGAGACTCGGCGGCGTGATGCGAACCGCCGAAGCCGCGAGATCCACAGGGTGAACGGGGCGGCGGCCCGGACGGGCCGCCGCCCCTCCACGTCTCCTGACCGAGCGTACGGTGCGGTCGCGGCTGGGTCGCGGTGCAGTGGCGGGGGGTCGCCGGCCCGCGACGCAGTCAGTCGATCTCGACCACGCTGCCCGTGGCGGCGTCGGCGTACGCGCCGCCGAAGCGCCGGCGCAGATAGTCCTTGCCGCGCTTTCCGGTGCAGTGCACGGGGACCACGAGGGCGACACCAGCGGCCTCGAGGGCGTCGCCCGTGGCCTGCAGCCGCGCCGGCGAGGCGTGCAGCAGGTGCATGCCGCCGATCACCGCCGCGACCCGCGGCAGGCCGTCGCCGGCGAGCGGCAGAGCCTCACGGGAGTCCGGCCCAGCCTGTGCCGCATGCAGCGAGCCCGAGCCGCCGCCCCGCCCTGCCTCTCTCCCAAGCGGCTCGCCCTGACGGCCGCTACGGTCCGCAGCGGCCCGGCGCACGTGATCGAGAGTGTTGACGACGCCGGCGTGCGCACAGCCGAGGAGGACGATGAGTCCGGATGGCGCCTCGACCCACACGGCCTGGTCGTCGACGACGTGATCGCGCACCGTGCAGGCGGGGTCGAGATAGAAGTTGCGCTCGGCCTCCTCGAGGGGGTGGCGCCGGGGGATGGGGCCGCTGGCCCAGACGTCCGGCGCCGCCTCGAGCGGGCCGAAAGCCCAGCCAGTACGGTCACCGGCCCGCCGGAGCGCAGCCAGCGCGCGCTCGGGCAGGCCGATCGGCTCCACCTTGCCGGTGCGGCCGAGCCAGAAGCGCGGTGCTAGCGCAGCCGGGTGAAGGACGAGAGTAGCCGCCACAGCCGCCTCGACGAGCCTCGGGATGCCGCCGCCGTGGTCGTTGTGGCCATGACTGAGGACGAAGGCGTCGGTCGCTTCGAGGCCGACGCCGAGCTTCAGCGCGTTGTGCCGGAAGACGTCGTTCGCCCCGCTGTCGACGAGGACGGTCGCTCGCGCCGTCTCGACCCAGAGCGCAAGACCCCACTGGGCGCGCAGCCCAGGGGCGCCGCGCTCGTTGTCGACGAGCACGGTGACCCGGACCGCGCCAGCGGCGCGCGCGCGACCCCGCACCGTCTTGTTGCCGCTCATGACGCTCCTTTCGAGGTTGGCGCCCCCGCGGCTTCAGACCGTGAGACGAGGCCGGCACGGGTGCGACCTCTTGGTGGTGGGCCCCGACATCGAGGGCGGACCTCGTGCACGATCCGCCCGCCGCCGCGCCTGCTGACAGCCTACCCTTTCGACGACGACCGTGGAGCCCGCCGGGATGCGGCGCGGGAGTAGACTGGAATCGTTTCCGGCACCGGGACGAGGAGACCGAGCGCCGTGTCGCAGCCGCGCAGCAGCGCACCACCCTTGAGCCTCGGCCACGCCGCCGCAAGTCGCGCGGTCGCGCGTGTCGCGCTCGGCGGCGTCATCGTCAACATCGCCTTGATGGTCCTGACCGTGACCATGGCGCTGCTCTCAAGCAGCTTCACGCTGACGGCGATGGCGGTCGACTGCGCCGTCGACGTCGTGGCGGCGCTCGTGCTCTGGCTCGGCGTGCGCCTCGCGGATCGTTCGACGGCCAAGTTCCCGTTCGGGCTGTACAAGATCGAGAACCTGATCCAGGTCGGCATCGCCGTCCTCATCTTCATCGCCTCGTACGAGATCGCGATGCAGGCATTCGGCACGCGGCAGGAGAGCGCCGTGATCGACGCCTGGGTCATCGGGGGGGTCGTCGTCACCATCGTCGCGACTTGGGCCTACGGGTGGTTCGCCGCCTCGCGCGGCAAGCGCCTCTCCTCGCCGGCGCTCATCGCCGACGGCAAGCACCGCCAGACGGACGTGCTCTCCACGTGCGTCGCACTGGTCGCCGTCGTCTCGACCTACGTGGGCTTCGACGTCGACCGCATCGCCGCCGTGGCGATCCTGGCCTTCGCCGCCTACGCGGGCTGGGGGCTCCTGGTCGACGGCATGAAGGTGCTCCTCGACGCGTCCGTGGACGCACCGACGCTGTCCCGGATCGAGGGCATCCTCACCTCCGAAGCGCTGGTCCAGCAGGTCGACGGCCTCGCCGTGCGCAGCGCCGGCCGCTACCTCTTCCTCGAGGCCACCCTGCGCGTGCGGACCGACGACCTCGCGCAGGCGCACGCGGCCAGCGTGCACCTGGAGGCGGAGGTCCGCGCCGCGCTGCCGTCCATCGAGCGTGTCAACTTCCATGTCGAGCCGCGGCGCCGCGACACGCTGCGCATCGCGGCACCCCTCGCATCGCCCGAGGGGGAGATCGCCGACGGGTTCGGCGAGGCCCCGTACTTCGGCCTCGCCGAGGTGCGCACCGCCGGACCGCAGGTCGTCCGCCGGCAGGTCCTCCCCAACCCGCACCTGACGGCCGACAAGCAGAAGGGCATCCTCGTCGCCGAATGGCTTGTGGGCCAGAGCATCGACGTGCTCGTGACGCGGGAGCCCATCAAGAAGGGCCCGGGCTACGTGCTGCGCGAGGCCGGCGTGGATGTCCGCGAGACGCAGCAGACCCGCTTCACCGATGAGGTCGCGGCGCGGGCGGAGAAACACTCGTGACGGCGGGAGACCGCGAGCGGGGCCCCGGACGCGACCTCTTCGGCTATCGCCCGATAGGCATCGTGCGCAGCCCGCACGCGGAGGCCCACGCGACCCCCGTCCAGCCATCGTTCGCGCGGGGGTGCACGGGGACGGTCGAGATCGACCCGTGCTACGAGGCCGGTCTGGACGGCATCGAGGGCTTCAGCCACATCGTGCTGGTCGTCGCCCTGCACGCGGCCCGCGTGGTCGCACCGGGCGACGACGACGGTCTCACCGTCGTCCCGTTCGGCGCCGACGAGCCGCGCGGCGTCTTCGCCACACGCTCTCCGTCACGCCCCAACCCGATCGGTCTCACCGTCGTCCGTCTCCTGAGGAGAGAAGGCTGCACCCTCCACGTCGACGGGCTCGACGTCCTCGACGCCACACCCGTGCTCGACGTGAAGCCGTACGTGCCGCAGTACGACATCGTCCCGGACGCCCGCGAGGACTGGGTCGGCGCGGTCACGGCGGCGGCGGCGCGACGCGGCCGACGCGCGAGCGCCGGCCCACCCGCCGACGCTCCCCGCGTCGCGGACCAGGCGGCGGCGCACGGCGGCACGGCGCACGCGCGGGCGACGGGGTCGCTACACATCACCGTCCTCATCGACGATCACCGGGGCGAGACGGAGCTGGAGGCCGAGCACGGCCTCGCGCTGTGGCTCGAGACCGCCGCCGGCGCCGTCCTCTTCGACACCGGGGCCGGCCCGAAGGCGGCCGCCAACGCCCGGCGCCTCGGCGTTTCCCTCGAGGGGCTGGAGACCGTCGTCCTCAGCCACGGCCACTACGACCACTCTGGAGGGCTTGCGACGGTGCTCGACGAGGCACGCTTCGCCCAGGTGGTCGCGCACCCGGGGGTCGCCCTGCCCCGGTGGTCGCGCCGGCCCGACGGGCAGGTCGTGGCGATCGGCATGCCGCGAGGGGCGTCGCGCGCGCTCGCGGCCTGCGCGGCACGCACGACCTGGATCACCGACCACCTGGAGGTCGTGCCGGGGGTGCACGTCACGGGCCCGATCCCCCGCCCGCGCGATGACGAAGGGCCAGCCGAGCCCTTCTTCCTCGACCGCGCGACGACGATCGGCGATCCGCTGCCCGACGACCAGGCGTTGTGGGTCGAGACGACGGAGGGGCCGGTGATCGTCGTCGGCTGCGCCCACAGCGGCCTGCTCGCCACACTCGACCGCGTGGCCGAGCTGCGAGGTGACGCGCGGGTGCGCGCGGTCGTCGGCGGCATGCACCTCCTGCACGCGGGAGCGGAACGCCTCGAGCACACCGTCGCCGAGCTCGAGCGGCGGCGCGTCGGCAGCGTCGCCCCCGGTCACTGCACGGGCACGCGGGCGAGCGCGCTGCTCGCCGAGCGCTTCCGCCGGCGCTGCCTGCCCCTCCACGCCGGGCGTCGCCTGCAGTTCGCCTGAATGCCCACGGGTCACTCCGCCCGCGCGGGCCGTGCCCGTCGTACTCGCCGGCACGCGCGGGCCACGGACCGGCCTTCACCCATCGTGGCCGGCCACGAGAGCGCGGCGCCACGGGTCCGCGGTCTCCCTGACGGTCGCCCCCGCCGGTCCGCCCGAGCCGGGAGCGCGGTACGAGTGCTATCTCAGCCGCCGCAGCATTCGCCACCCGTGACCGCCCCTCCAGCGCGGAGTAGACTCCCGGTGTCACGTGACGCCTCCGGGCGGCAGGCGACGTCTTGTGGGGCATGGGCGAGGGTGGATCGATGAGCTCACGACGAAGCGATGACCGGGGCCGGCACGTCCGTGAGGTCGCGTGTCCGGCCCGCGCTCGGCCAGAGTCGGCGGCCGCGCGCCCGGGAGCGGTGCCGGTCCCCCTGCGCCCACGAGAGCCCCGGCCGTGAAGGTCGCGGTCTTCGGTCTCGGGTACGTCGGCACGGTCACGGCCGTGGCACTCGCCCGCGACGCTCACGAGGTCGTCGGGGTCGACGCGGCGGCACCGAAGGTCGAGTCGGTCCGTGCCGGCCACCCGCCGGTGACCGAGCCCGGCCTCGACCAGCTCACGCGGCGCGTCGTGCGCGAGGGCCGGCTGCGCGCCACCGGCGACGCGGCCGAAGCGCTCGCCGGCGCCGAGCTCTCGCTGGTGTGCGTCGGTACGCCGTCGCTCGAGGACGGCTCGCTCGACCTCGGCGCCGTGCGCCAGGTGGCCGCCGAGATCGGCGCGCACCTCTCCGTGGCGGCGGCGGCGCACCTCGTCGTCGTCCGCAGCACGGTGCTGCCGGGCAGCACGCGGGAGCACGTGATCCCCGCCGTCGAGCAGGCCTCGGGTCAGCGCGTCGGCGAGGGCTGGGACGTGGCCGTGAACCCCGAGTTCCTGCGCGAGGGCTCGTCGCTGGCCGACTACGACGCGCCGAGCCGGATCCTCGTCGGCGAGCGACAGCCCGGGACCGGCACTCGCGTCCTTGCCCTCTACGAGCGTATCGTCGCCGACCGCGTGGTCGTCCCGCTCGAGGTCGCCGAGGCGGTCAAGTACACCGACAACGCCTTTCACGCCCTCAAGATCGCCTTCACCAACGAGGTCGCCCGGGTGTGGGCCGCGCGCGGAGCCGACCCGGGGCTCGTGATGGAGATCGTCGCCGCCGATCGCAAGCTCAACGCGTCGCCTGCGTACCTGCGGCCGGGCTTCGCCTTCGGCGGGAGCTGCCTGCCGAAGGACCTGCGCGCGTTGACCGCGGCGGCGCGCGAGGCGCGCGTGTCCACCCCGCTGCTCGACGCCGTCCTGCCGAGCAACGAGCTCGAGGTGCGGCATGCCCTGGAGGCCGTCCTCGCGACCGGCAAGCGCCGCGTCGCCCTGCTCGGTCTCGCCTTCAAGCCGGGCACGGACGATCTGCGCGAGAGCCCACTGCTCGCCCTCGCCGAACGCCTGGCGGCGGAGGGCCTCGAGCTGAGGATCCACGATCCCGTGGTGCGCCTCTCGGCGCTGCAGGGGGCGAATCGCGCGTACCTCGAGGCTCGGCTCCCCGAGGTCTCGCACCTGCTCTGCGAGCGGCTCGACGAGGCGCTCGACGGCGCCGAGGTCGTGGTGATCGGCCACGGCACCCCGCCCTACGGTCGCGACGACGAGTGGCGGGGGCAGGGCAAGGTCGTCCTGCGCCTCGAATGAGGGCCGGATGAGGGTTCTCGTCCTCTCCTCGCGCCCGCCCTGGCCGCCGACCCGCGCCGACCAGATGACGGTCGAGCGCCTCTTGCGCTTCCTCGCCGGGCACGGCGTCGAGGCGGACCTCGCCTGCTTCATCGAGGATGAGGAAGAGGGACGCGCGCTGCGCGCCGAGCTCGGGCCGGTATGCCGCGCCATCGCCACGGTCACGCTGCCACGGCGGTGCTCGTACGTCGGCACGGCACGCTCGCTGCCGTCCGCCGTGCCGATGCAGGTCGCCTACTACCGCTCGGCAGCGATGGCGCGCCTGATCGACGAGCGCGTCGCGCGCGAGCGCTACGACCTCGCCTACGTCCACCTCATCCGCATGGCGGAGTACGCCCGCCGCCTGACGCTGCCCAAGGTGCTCGGCCTGCAGATCTCCCAAGCGCTCAACCTGCGGCGGATGGTCGCCAACGTGGGCGATCCGGCACGGCGTCTCTTCTACCGCCTCGAAGCGGCGAAGGTGCGGCCGTACGAGGCGGCGGTCTGCCGCGACTTCGATCGCGTCTTCCTCGTCGGGCGCCGCGACCTCGACGAGATCGCGAAGACGGCGCCGGTCGACAACGCGGTCGTCCAGCCCCACGGACAGGACCTGCCCGGGGCCGAGCGTGTCGCCGGCGCGCGTCGTGAGGCCGGCGCCATCGTCATGTGCGGCGTCATGGCCACCTACACCAACGTCGACGCCGCCGCCTGGTTCGCGCGCGAGGTCTTCCCCCTCGTCGAGCGCGAGGTCCCTGAGGCCGCGTTCTGGATCGTCGGGCGGCAGCCCCAGCGCGAGCTGCGAGCGCTGGCGCGGCCGCCGCGCGTCGTCGTCACCGGCGAGGTCGACGACGTCTACGACTGGCTGCTGCGCGCCGAGGTCGGCGTCGTGCCGCTGCGCATCGGCGCCGGCATGCAGAACAAGCTGCTGCAGGCGATGGCGGCCGGGCTGCCCGTGGTGGCGACGCCGGTCGCGAACGAGGGCATCCAGGCCGAAGACGGCGCGCAGCTCTGGCTTCGCGAGGAGCCGCGCGCCTTCGCCGACGCCGTGATCGCCCTGCTGCGCGACCGTGCAGCGCGCGAGCGCCTCGGTACGGCCGCCCGCGCCTTCGTCGAGCGGTCGTGGACGTGGGAGGCACACTTCGAGCGACAGCTCGCGGTCTTCGCCGAGGTGGCCGGCCGCCGCGCAGGGGCGGCTGGCGGCGACTGAACGGCGAGCGGCGGCGGCCGGCGACTGAACGGCGAGCGGCGGCCGCCGGCGACAGACAGCGGCGGCACGCGAGGGGGCGGCGATCGGTGGCGGCGGGCCCGTCGCCGCGCGTCAGCCGAGCCGGGCGCCGGGCGTGAGCCCGGCCGCCGCGGCCCACTCGCCGGCGGCGACCTTCGGCCCGCCGGCCGGCCGCACGCGCGCGACCCGGATGCGGCCGTCGGCGCAGGCCACGGTGAGATCCTCGCCGGTCACCGCGACGACCTCGCCCACGCGACCGCCGAGCCCGTCGAGGTCGCGCGCGGGGAGCGGCTGCGACCCGAAGACCTGCAGGGGCTGGCCCTCGAAGGCGCTCCAGGCCCCCGGCGCCGGGTCGCAGCCGCGGATCAGGTCGTGCACCTGCCGCCACGGCTTGCCCCAGTCGACGCGCGCGCTCTCGCGCTCGCAAGGTCCCTCGTAGGTCGCCAGTGACTCGTCCTGCGGGATGCGCGGAGCCGCGCCCGCCTCGACGAGGTCGACCGCCTCGACCAGGGCGTCGACGCCCAACGGGAAGAGGCGGTCGAAGTAGACCGAGCCCAGCGTGTCGTCCGGACCGATCGGCGTCGACTTCTGCAGCAGCACGTCGCCGGTGTCCAGACCGTCGTCGGGCCAGAAGACGGAGAGCCCCGTCTCGGTCTCGCCCATGATGACCGGCCAGTTGATGGAGCTGCGTCCGCGGTGCCGGGGCAGCAGCGAAGGATGGTACTGGATCGTGCCGTGGGTCGGGATGTCGAGGAAGGCCTTCGGGAGGACGAGCGTGACGAAGGCCATGACCTGGAGGTCGGGGGCCAGGGCGCGGAACTCGTCCCAGACGGCCGGGTCGCGGTACGACGCCGGCTGGCGCACGGTGAGCCCGGCGGCGAGCGCCGCCTCCTTGAGCGGGTCGGGCTTGCCGCCCGGCCGGTCGGGCGCGGCGTAGACCGCGACGATGTCGTCGCCGCGCCCGAGCAGCGCCTCGAGCACCGCCTTGCCGAACGCCTGCTGCCCGTGCACCACGATGCGCATCCCGACCCTCCCGACGATGACGGCCGCAGGCTCGGACCCTACCCGGCGGCCACGACCTCCGGCTCCGACCCTACCCGACGAGCGCCGCCAGCGAGTCCAAGAGGATCAGGACCCCCAGCACCAGAAGCACCGCGGCGACAACGACGGCGTTGTTGGCCACCAGCCACGTCCTCCAGCCGGCCAGCGAGTCGCGCACGCCCTCGCCGCCCAGCAGGGAGTACGCCAGAGGGAGGACCACCCCGACGCTCGACACGGCGACGAAGACGGCGAGTACGCCGGCGGCCTGCCCCGCGGGCAGCCCGGCGACCGCCACGCCGGCCATCGCGCTGACGACCAGCAGGAGGTTCTTGGGGTTCGCTGCGGAGAGCAGCAGGCCGAGACGCGCGGCCTTCGCCGCCGTGTACGACTCGAGCGCGCTCATCCACGGCGGCGCGGCCGGCTCCTCGCCCGTCCGCGGCCGCTTCTCGAAGCTGCGGTAGGCGAGGAAGAGGAGGCCCACGCCGAGCAGGAGCTTGATCGCCGACGCCCAGCGGGCGGCGCCGGCCTCGTCGGCGACACGGCTCCCGTCGGCGATCAGCAGCGTGAGCCCGCCGACCGCAGTGAGCCCGGCGACCCAGCCGCCGAGGAAGGCGAGACCGTTCGCCGTCGCCCGGGGCGAGAAGAGGATGACGATGACGGCCGCGATCGGCAGCGGCACGACGACGATGCCGATGGCGATGGGCAGCACTCCGGCCAAGGCTTCGGCCACGGGTCCTCCTCTCAGGGCACCGGTCCGAGCCGGTTGGAGCTCAGCGGGCCGCCGACCTGCCCAAGCTCCGCGAACCCCGGATCGCGAAAGTCAGCGGCGCGCCGGCACATCAGTCGAACGTCTGCCCGTACACCGTGAGCCCGTAAACGATGAGGCCGTAGACGACCAGGTTGACGATCGCCCAGAGCGGCGCGGCGGAGATGTTCAGGAACCACACGCTGAGGCCGATCACGGCGAGGAAGACCCCGAGGGCGCGCCCGGCCTGGCTGCCGCGGACGATGAGCCAAGCCGCGACGATCCCGAGAGCCCCGAGGACTATCCAGGCCCAGCCCCACGCCTGCAGGTTCTCGTAGATGAGCCCGCCCTCGTCGAACGAGCCCTTCCGAAGGAGGGCGACGACGCCGGCCATCACGTTGAATATGCCACCGATGAAGAACCAGATGGCGGCGAAGCTCGCGTACGAGGCGCTCTTCTCTATTGGGCGGACCACGGTGACCCTCCTCGAGGACGGCGTTTGCCGTGAACGATACCCTACGACGTCACTTGGCCCCCGGACCGTCGGTCGACGCCGGGAGAACGCCGGCCCGCGAGACTGGCTCTATCGAGGCAACATCGGGCCGGCGGCGGACGTTGACGACGAGGATGTACACGCTCACGAGAAGCACCCAGCCTGGGAACACCAGGATCACCCACTGGGCCTGCGTGAAGGTGAAGAGCAGGACGAGGGCCACGGGGTAGGTGAGCAGCGCCATCCACCTCGGCATCACCCCGGTGCGCAGCCAGAGCGTCGCCTGTGAGATCTGGAAGATGGCGGCCATACGGAGGGCGTACACGCTGAAGATCTGGGCGATCATTTGCCGCGCGTAGGTGTAGGTGCTGCTGTCGGCGAAGCCGGACGGGTCCCTCGCGAAGCTGGCCACCATAGCTCCCGCTGAGGCCGCGGCGGCGAAGACCATCGCCAGGAAGAGCAGGCCGCTGCCGATGAACACGGTGGAGAAGAACTGGTCCTCGAAGCGGCCCAGGCGCTCCCGCGCCACGGCGATGAACCAGAGGAAGAAGAGCCCGGCGAACGGTACGAGGGCGAGCGCGAACTTGATGGAGCGGGCGCCGCCCTCCAGCCACGCGCCGCTGTCCTCGGCGACGTCGGCCATAGTGGTCGTCAGGATCGTGACGCTGACGCCGAAGAGCACGGCGAAGGCGATGCCGGCGATCGCGCCGGCGACCGGCGTCGTGGCGCGGCGCTCGACCTGCTTCACGTGACTCTGCGTCTCCCCGTCCATGGGTCCCTCGCCGTCGCTGTCGTCACGCGCCGCGGGCGGCGCGGACCCTGCCGGGCGGTGGCCGCAGTCGCCGGCCCGCTGCGCCGGGACCGTCAGCTCTCGCTCGCCACCGCCTCCTGCAGCTTCTCCAGCACGCGGTCGAGGCTGAACGACGCGGGCTTCTGCCGCGGCGGGAACTCCCTGAGCTCCTCGATCGCCTTGGCCACGACCGCCTGGGCCGGGACGATCATGTAGATGCGGTCGATCATCCAGTCGTAGTAGGTGTTGGAGTCGTCGAGAGCCCGTTCGAACGGATCGCGCCGCAGGTTGACGACCTTGGGGGCGCGCAGCTCGACGAACGGCTCGAGCCAGATGGCGAGCTGGCGCGCCCGCTGCTCCTTGAAGATGAACTTCCAGTCGCCGACGCGCAGGGCGACGAGCTCGGCGTCGTCGTTGACGTAGAAGAAGTGGTCGCGCGGGCACGCCTCCGTCTCGCCGGCGAAGTACGGGTTCATGTCCTTGCCGTCGAGCACGACCTTGAAGGTCGTGCCGCCGACCTCGTGCCCCGCCCTGCACCGGGCGGCGATGTCGGACTCGCCTGCGGCGGCCAGGAAGGTGGTCAGCATGTCCTGGTGGGCGACGATGCCGTTGAGCGTGACGCCGGCCTGCCACTTCGCCGGCCAGCGCAGGAACGCGGGCACGCGGAACGCGCCCTCCCAGTTGCTGTTCTTCTCGGAGCGGAAGGGCGTGATCGCCGCGTCAGGCCAGGAGTTGTAGTGCGGGCCGTTGTCGGTCGAGTACATGACGATGGTGTCGTCGGCGATGCCGAGCTCGTCGAGCTTGTCGAGGATCATGCCGACGTGGCGGTCGTGCTCGACCATGCCGTCGTTGTACTCGCCCTGCCCGCTCACGCCGCGCAGTTCGTCCTTGACGTGGGTGCGGAAGTGCATGCGGGTCGCGTTCCACCAGATGAAGAAGGGCTTGCCGGCCTGCTTGCTCTCGTCGAGGTACTCGAGCGTGCGCGCCGTGACCTCGTCGTCGATAGTCTCCATGCGCTTGCGCGTCAATGGGCCGGTGTCCTCGATCTTCTGGGTGCCGTCGGCCTGCGCCCAGCTGTGGATAACGCCGCGCGGCCCGAAGCGCTGCCTGAACGCGGGGTCCGCCGGGTAGTCCTCGTGCTCCGGCTCCTCCTCGGCGTTGAGGTGGTAGAGGTTGCCGAAGAACTCGTCGAAGCCGTGGTTGGTGGGCAGGTGCTCGTCCCGGTCGCCGAGGTGGTTCTTGCCGAACTGCGCGGTGGCGTAACCCAGCGGCTTCAGGAGTTCGGCGATGGTCGGGTCCTCTGGGCGGAGGCCCGACTCGGCTCCCGGCAGCCCCACCTTGGTGAGGCCGGTGCGCAGCGGGTTCTGGCCGGTGATGAAGGCGGCGCGCCCGGCGGTGCAGCTCTGCTGACCGTAGAAGTCTGTGAAGCTGATGCCCTCGTGCGCGAGGCGGTCGATGTTGGGGGTCGAGTAGCCCATCATCCCGCGGTTGAAGAAGCTCAGGTTCCAGGTACCGATGTCGTCGCCCCAGAGGACGAGGATGTTCGGCTTGCCGTCCGGCATGGTGACCGCCCCTCTCTCGTGGATAGCATCCGGCTCCGCGGTCGGCGCGCCGCCCGCGGGCACGAGCACCCTAGCGTCAGCCTCCCCCTGCCACAAGGCCGCAACAGCGTTTGTACTTCTTGCCGCTGCCGCAGGGACAGGGGTCGTTGCGCCCGGTCGTGCGCGCCTCTTCGGCGAGGAGCGGCATGACCTCGGCGGCCTCCCCCCCGCGGGCGAGGATGGCGGCCATGCGCCGCATGCGGCCCTCGCTGTGCGCGAAGAAAGCGCGCAGGCCCTCGCACAGCCAGTTCAGCCCCGGCTCGCCCTCCGGCGTGAGGAGGATCCGGTTCTTCGGGCACTCGCCGTTGCAGGCGAAGAGGTAGGGGCAGGAGCGACAGAAGGCCGGCAGGGTCTCCTGCTTCGCGCGCCCGAAGGCACGTTGCTTCGCGGAGCGGACCAGCTCACCGAGCGGCGTCTCCATGATGTTGCCCAGCAGGTGCTCGGGTGTGACGAAATGGTCGCACGAGTAGACGTCGCCGGTGTGCTCGAGGACGACGCCCTCACCGCAGGTCGGCTGCAGCACGCACAAGCTGGAGTAGCCGCGCACGTAGGCGGCCAGCACCCCGTCGAAGAGCTGCACGAACATGCTGCCGACGTCGCGGGCGATCCACTCGTCGAAGATCGCGTTGAGGAAGCGCCCGTACTGCGGGGGCTGCACGCTGCGCTCGGTGACCGCCCCCGGGGCGCTCGCGGTCGGCGGCGTGTCGATCTCGACGATGGGGATGAACTGCACGTAGCGCGCCCCGAGCTCGTCGCGGAAGAAGCGGTAGACCTCGAGCGGGTGACGTGAGTTCACGGCGTTGACGGCGCAGAGCACGTTGAACTCGGCGCCCGCCGCCTGCAGGCGGCGGGCGGCGGCGAGCACGCGCTCGAAGACCGGCCCGCCGGCCGCGTCGTGGCGGTAGGCGTCGTGCAGCTCGCGCGGCCCGTCGATGCTGAGACCCACGAGGTAGTCGTTCTCGGCCAGGAAGGCGCACCACTCGTCGTCGAGCAGCACGCCGTTGGTCTGCAGGGTGCGTTCGACGGTCATGCCGGGGGGCACGTGGGCGTCTTCGACCGCACGTGCCCGCCGGTAGAACTCCAGCCCCATCAGCGTCGGCTCCCCGCCCTGCCAGGCGATGGCCACGTGCGGGACGCGCTGGGCCGCGACGTTCTGCGCGATGTAGGCCTCCATGACCTCGTCGCTCATGCGGAAGTCGCTGCCCGGGTACAGGCTCGCCTTCTCGAGGAAGAAGCAGTAGTCGCAGCGCAGGTTGCAGCGCGCTCCGGTGGGCTTGGCCATGACGTGGAAGGCGACGGGGTCGGCGGCTGTCATCGGCCTATGGTACTCCAGGGCGCGGGCACACCGGTCGGGGTCGGCCGCGGCGGCCGCACCCGACGGCGTCAGGCGCGGTCGGCCGGGACCCTCTCGCGCCGGAGGAAGTCGGCGACGCCGGCGGCGACGGTGTCGTGGAAGCGCTCCTGGCCCACGAGAGCGACGATACCGTTGCGCTCCAGGTGCTCGAAGAGTCCCGTCGTCACGCGCGCGAAGGCCAGCTCGACGCCCTGCTCGCGCAGGTCCGCGATCAGCCCCCTGACCACGGCCGCCGCCGTCGTGTCGATGTGCGGCACGGCGCCGGCGTGCACGAGCACCTCGCGCACCGGCGGCGTCGTGCCGCTCACCAGCGCGCGCACCGTGTCCTCGAACCAGCGCGCGTTGGCGAAGAAGAGCTCGCCGTCGACGCGCAGGATCACGAGGCCGGGGAACGTCTCGTACTCAGGGTGGTCCTGCACGCCGCGGTAGCGGAGGCTCTCATCGCCGAGCGACCCCGGGGCGCGCCCCAGCACGGCGCTGCTCGGCCGGTAGGCGCGATACACGATCGCCAGCAGCGAGACCACCACGGCGATCAGCAGGCCGATGAGGATGCCGAAGAACAGGACCCCGGCGAAGCACGCGATGGCGAGCAGGAAGTCCGTGCGGTCGACGCTCCAGAGGCGGCGCAGCGCCGGGATGTCGACGAGGTGCGCGACGGCGGCGATGACGATGGCCCCGAGCACGGCCTCGGGCAGGTCGTGGAACAGAGGCAGGAGGAAGAGCATCGTCACGACGACGAAGACGAAGAGGACGATGCCGTAGACCTGGCTGCGGGCGCCTGCGGAGTCGGCGACCGCCGAGCGAGAGAGGCTGGCGTCGACGACGAAGCCCTGCAGCACGCCGGCGCCGAGGTTGCTGGCGCCGAGTGCGACGAGCTCCTGGTCGGCGTCGACCTCGTACCCGTGCTCGGTCGCGAGCGCCCGGGCGCCGGCCACCGACTCGGCGAAGGCGATGAGTGCCAGCGCCACGCCCTCCGGCATCAGCGTGGTCACGTCGGACAGCCCGAAGCTCGGGATCGCCAGACTGGGCAGACCGGCGGGGATGTCGCCGATGATGTGGACGCCGCTCTCCTCGAGGCCGAAGACCGCGACGGCCACGACTCCGAGGACGACGGCGATCAGCGCGGCGGGGACTTTGGGGGCGACGGCCCGGAGGCCGAAGATCAGCGCGAGGGCGGCCAGCCCGAGGACCAGGGTCTCCACGTTCACGGAGTCGAGCTGCCGGAGGAGATGCTCGAGCTTGCCGAAGAACGTCGTGCCGCCGCCCTCAACGCCCAGCAGCTTGTCGGCCTGGCCGACGCCGATGACGAGGGCCAACCCGGCGACGAAGCCGGTGAGGACGGGCCGTGCGAAGAACTCGGCGACGAACCCGAGGCGGGCGAGGCCGGCGACGAGGAGGATCGCCCCGGTCATGAGAGCGAGGAGGGCCGAGAGGGCGATGAAGCGCTCCGCGTCGCCGGCCGCCAGCGGTGCGATGGCGGCGGCCGAGAAAGCGGCGATCGCCGAGCTCGGACCGACGGTCAGCTGCCGGGAGGTGCCGAGGACGGCGTAGAGGACGAGCGGCGCGAGGGCGGCGAACAGGCCGGTCTCAGGCGGCAGGCCGGCGAGCGAGGCGTAGGCCATGCCCTCGGGCACGAGCACCGCCCACACGGCCGCCGCCGCGATGACGTCGGGCCGCAGCCAGCGCCGCTCGTACCGCGGCAGCCAGACGCGGATCGGCACGTCCGGGCCCGCCGAGCGCACCCGCCGCCACACGCGGGTCCCCGCGCCCTCTTCGCCGCCTGCGGGGCGCGAGACGTTCATGCGCACTTCAGCCCGTCGCGCGAGACGTCCATGCGCACGTCACCCCCGACGCTCGAGCCGCTCGTCGACAGTCCGGCCCGTCATCCGACGAGCCCGGCCAGCGCCTCGAAGAAGATCTTCACGCCGAGGACGAGCAGCACCACTGCCATCACGACGGAGTTGTGGGCCGCCAGCCACGTCTTCCAGCCGTCGAGCGTCGCCCGCGCGCTCTCGCCGCCGAGCAGGGCGTAGGCGACCGGTACGGCGACGCCGAGACTGCTCGCCAGGACGAACACGACGAGCAAGACGATGCTCTGCCCGGCCGGCAGGCCGGCGAGCGCGACGCCCGTCATGGCGCTGACGGTGAGCAGGAGGTTCTTCGGGTTGACCCCGGAGAGGAGGGCGGCGAGACCGAGCGCACGCGGCGCGGTGAACGCGTCGACGGCGCGCATCCAGCCCGGGAGCGACGGCTCCTCGCCCTCGCGCGGCCGCTTCTCGAAGGACCTGTAGGCGAGGAACAGCAGCCCCGCCCCGAGCAGCAGCTTGAGGGCCAGGGTCCAGCGCGCCGGCGCCCCGCCCTGCTCGACGTCCTGAGTCGAGGCGAGCAGCAGGGTGAGCGCGCCGACCGCCGCCAGCCCGGCGGCCCAGCCCGCGAGGAAGGCGAGCCCGTTGGCTCTCGCCCGAGATGAGAAGAGCATGAGGATGACGGCGACGACGGGGAGCGGGCTCAGGATGATGCCGACGGCGATCGGCAGGATCGCCGCGAGTGACTCGGCCATGACGTCCCCCTTGACTCGTGTGCCCGGCTCTCCTGCGCCGCGTGCAGCGGCGAGCGCGGCGGCGCGCTCTCGGGTCCTCCCGGCGGCACGGTGAGCGCAGACTAGCGCACGTCCTCGGGCGGCCACAACACCCTCGCCGGGCGTGCTCTGACCCCCGGGAGTTCGCTCTGGGGGAGCGGCTGCCGACGGGCGATGCCGCCGCCTGCGCGCAGGTGTGCCGCCTCTTCGAACGGGGCGGCACCCCCGCGCCGCGCGGTCTACGCCAGCGGCAAGGCGATCTCGACGAGCAGTTCGCTCTCGGGCGTGTCCTTGGGATCGTTGAGGTAGGTCTCGCGAGCGGGGCCGGCGGGCTTGCGAGCGTTCTCTTCCACCCACTTGAAGAGTGCTTCGTACGCTTTCGGGACCTCGGTGTACGGGCCTTGGTGCGTGACCGAGGCGACGTGGGCGCCGGCGATCTCCTCCAGGCCGATGCCCTCGCCGGCGACGGCGCCCGCCGCGACCGGAGTGCAGATGATGAGGTCGAACTGCTCCTTGCCGAAGTCCGGCGAGAAGACGAAGGGCGGCCCGGCCGTCTCAGCCCCGGTCGCCGCGGCGTGATCCTTGAGCGCCGCGAAGCCGGAGTCGAGGCCTTTGCCGATCGTCTTCATCGTCACCGTCTCGCGGCGTGTGAGTGCGAGCTGCGCCTCCAGGTCCTTCTCG
>DATHSP010000205.1:0-7332 GCA_035464075.1 Thermoleophilia bacterium
GGAGTGCCGCGGCGGGGCGGCCTAGGGGCCGCCCCGCCGCGTCTGCACGGCGCGTCGACGAGTCCGCGCGGGGCGAGACAGGAATGACGGCGCCGCGACCGGGGGTGCGAGTGAGCGTAGCGGCAGGCGAGATGAACGGACGGGCGCCGGCGAGCGGCGCCGCGCGCCTGCTGCCGATCCTCGAGTGGGCGCCGCGCTACCGGCGCCGCTGGCTCCCGCTCGACCTCGTCGCCGGCCTCACGCTGTGGGGGCTGCTCGCGCCCGAGGCGATGGCCTACGCGGGCATCGCCGGCCTGCCGCCGCAGGCGGGTCTGTACACGCTGCTGGTCTCGCTGCTCGTCTACGCGGTCTTCGGCACTTCGCGTCACCTGAGCGTCGGCGCGACCTCGGCGACCGCGGCGCTCATCGCCTCCACGGTCGTCGCCCTGGGCATCAGCGCCGACGACCCGGCGGCGTACGCCGGCGCGGCCGCAGCCCTCGCGATGGTCGTGGGCGTGGTCTTCCTGGTCGCCGGGTTCGCTCGCCTGGGCTTCATCACGCAGTTCCTGTCGAAGCCGGTCATGGACGGGTTCGTGACCGGCATCGCCGTGTTCGTCGCCGTCGGGCAGCTGAACAAGCTGTTCGGCGTGAGCAAGGGGTCGGGCAACACGGTCGAGAAGCTCGCGCACATCGTGACGGAGCTTCCGAGCGCCAACTCGGCGACCGTCGTGGTGGGCTTGTCGGCGCTCGCACTGCTCTTCGTGCTGCCGATGCTCAGCCGGAGGCTGCCGGGCGGCCTCGTGGTGCTGTTCGGCTACATCATCGTGAGCCGCGTGGCCGATCTCGAGAGCCGGTTCGGCGTGGAGACGGTCGGCACCCTGCCGCAGGGCCTGCCGTCGTTGGCACTGCCGGACGCATCGTGGGGCGCCGTGGTGGCGATGGTCCTGCCCGCGCTCGGCATCTTCCTGCTCGCGTTCAGCGAGGCGCTGGGCGTGGCGCAGGAGTTCGCGCAGAAGCACGGGTACGAAGTCGAGCCCGATCAGGAGCTGCGCGCCCACGGAGTCACCAACGTCATCTCGTCCCTCTTCGGCGGGATGATCGCCGCGGGCTCGATGTCGGGCTCCGCCGTCAAAGAGGGCGCGGGCGCCCGCACCCAGGTCGCCAACCTGGTCGCGTGGGTGGCGGTGGTGCTCACCGTCCTGTTCCTCACCCCGCTGTTCGCGTCGCTGCCCGAGGCGGTGCTCGGGGCGCTCATCGTGCACGCCGTGTGGCACCTGGTCGCCGCCCGTAAGCTCGCGAGGATCTGGGGCGTTTCTCGCCCCGAGTGGGCGCTCGCCGCCCTCACCTTCCTCGGGGTGATCCTCTGGGACGTGCTCCCGGGCATGGTGATCGGCATGGTCGCGTCGGTCCTGTTGCTCCTCTACAAGACGAGCCGGCCTCGCGTCTCCTCACTCGGCCGGATCCCGGATGTGAGCGGAGGGTACTCGGACCTGGAGCGCCACCCGGAGAACGAGCCCGCGAAGGGTGTGGCCATCCTGCGCGTGGATGCGCCCCTCTACTACGCCAACGCACGGTCCGCCCGCGACGGCATGAAGGCGGTGCTCGCCGCGATGGACCCGCCGGCGCGCGCGGTCGTGCTCGACGCCGCCGGCCAGAGTGACCTCGACATCACGAGCGCCACAGTACTCACCGAACTGGTGGACGAGTGGCACAAGGCCGGTATGGCGGTGTACGTCGCCGACGCCCATGCGCCGGTGATCGAGATGGCCCGTCGTACGGCCTTCGCGGAGGCCGTCGGGGAGGACCACTTCCTGCCGACGCTCGGCGCCGCCGTGCGGGCCGCCGAGGCCGAGGCCGCAGGTCTGGGGACCTCGTAGTCGCTCAGGACCGAGCCTCGCCGATCCCCGAGGTCATGACCGCCCTGGCTCCCGGTGGTCTCCGCTCCGTGGCGCCCGCGCTTACCGCGGTCATGGGTATACTCCGCGTACCCGGAGCGCCAGTCGAGCTCCAGGGTCACGCCCCGGAGCCGTGCCTGGGTGTTGGTGCGCCGGCCTGACAGGTCGTGGAGCGCATCGCCGTGCTGGGAAGGAGCCGACGGTCTTGCCGAAGCCCCGAGCGCGACGCGAGGATGACGCGTCGACGAGTGACAACGCGGAGCGCATCCTGCGCGTCGCCGAGCGGCTCTTCGCGCGGCGCGGGCACCGCAACGTCACGGTGCGCGACATCGCCGCGGCCGCGCACGTCACGCACCCCCTCATCTACCACTACTTCGGCTCCAAGCGCGGCCTGCTCGCCGCCGTGCTCGAGCGGAGTCAGTCGCGGATGCGCGCCGTAGCCGCGACCGGGGGGGCGGCCCCGGAGACGATCGCCGCCCTGGTGCGCAACTTCGTCATGCACGACAGGACCTACGCGCTGACGGTCACCCGCGGGTTCGCGGACGGCATGCGCCCCTCCGACTGGCCCGGCGGCTTCCCCTCCACCGAGGCGCTGCTCGATCTGCTCTCCGGTGCACGAACGGAGGACGACCACGGTCTCTCGGCGACCGAGGTACGTGCCCTGGTCGCCGTCGTGGTGGCGATGGCCACGGGCTGGACCCTCTTCGAGGATCAGTTGCTCGAGATCGTCGGCCTCTCGGGCGACGATCTCGAGCAGGCGCGGGAGTGCCTCGTCGCGGCGATCGGCAGGGTCGTCGGTCCGGCGCTGCCGGCCGAGCAGGACTCACTGCCCGCCGAGCAGGACTCGCGGCCGACGGAGTAAGAGAGGCTGCCGGGCGACCGGGACCGACGGTCGGGCCGGCGCTGAGAGCGCGGCGCGCTGCGGTCCTCACCCTCAGACCTGTCGCTGACGCCCTAGCGCGGCGCGGTCTTCTCGAGCCTGTAGCCCATGCCGCGCACGCTCGTGATGAGGCTGCTCCCGAGCTTCTTGCGCAGGTAGCCGACGTAGACGTCGACGACGTTGGAATCGGGGTCGAAGTCGTAACCCCAGACGTTGCTCAGGATCTGCTCGCGGCTGAGCACCTGGCCGGGATGGCGGAAGAAGAGCTCGGCGAGGGCGAACTCGCGCGCGCTCAGCTCGACGTCGCGATCGCCGGCCGCGGCGCGGCGCGTGCGCAGGTCGAGCGCCGCGCCCTCGACGCGCAGCACCGCCTCCTCCGGCGCCTGGTCGCTGTCGCGCAGGCGCGCGCGGACCCGGGCCAGCAGTTCGTCGAACTTGAACGGCTTGGTGATGTAGTCGTTCGCGCCACCCTCGAAGCCCGCGACGGTGTCCGACACGTCGTCGCGCGCCGTCAGGATCACGACCGGCAGCCGCCGGTCGTGCTCGCGAAGCTCCCGCAGGACGGAGAAGCCGTCGCGATCGGGAAGGCCGATGTCGAGGATCATCAGGTCGAACTCGCCGGAGAGGGCCCGCGAGAGGCCGCCGCCTCCGGTCGCCGCGACCTCGGTGACGAACCCGTGAGCGCGCAGGCCCTTGACGAGGAAGGAGGCGATGCGCTCCTCGTCCTCGACGACGAGGATACGGCTCACGGGGTGCCCCCTGCGGTCTCGGGGGGCGTGGCGGTCGGCCCACGCGCCGGCACGACCACGGTGAACAGGGCTCCGGCGCCGGGGGCGCTCTCGAGCTCGACGCGCCCACCGTGGGCCTCGGCGATCGCGCGCACGATGGGCAGGCCGAGGCCGGCGCCCTCGGCGCGCGTGTCGGCGCCGCGGCGCTGGAAGCGCTCGAAGATCGTCTCCTGGTCCTCGGGCGCGATGCCGTGGCCCTCGTCGCGCACCCAGAAGCGCGCTTCGCCGGCGTCGACGGCCGAGCCGAAGGCGATGGTGCCACCCTCGTGCGTGTGCACGGCGGCGTTGGCGGCGAGCTGCATGAGCGCCTGGGTGAGACGCTGGCGGTCGGCGACGACGACGCCGTCGCCGGCCGCCTCCAGCGTCCACTTGCGGGGCGCCAGGGTGCTCGCCTTGGTCGCCAGCTCGTCGGTCAGCCCGCCGACGTCGACTTGGTCGAGATGCAGGAAGTCCGGCCGCTCAGTCTTCGCCAGCAGGAGGAGGTCGTCGACCATACGGCTCATGCGGTCGAGCTCGTCCATGACGAGGGCGATGGTCGCCGCACGCTCCTCCGGGTCCTCCTCGAGCAACTCGAGGTGTCCGCGCACGATGGTGATCGGCGTGCGCAGCTCGTGCCCGGCGTCGGCGAGGAACCTCCTCTGGCCGGAGAAGGCCTTCTCGAGCCGGTCGAGCATCGCGTTGAAGGTCTTCGCCAGCTCGGCGAGCTCGTCGTGCCCGCGCACCTCGATGCGCTGGGTGAGGTCCGACTCGGAGATGCTCTGCGCGGCTTGGGTCAGCGACCTGACCGGGCGCAGGACCCCCCCGGCGACGAACCAGGCAAGGACGGAGCCCAAGAGGAGGATCGCAAGACCGACGATCCCGATGGCGACGATGGCGTCGTCGAACGGCCCTTGCTGGAGCTCGCGGAACACGGTGACCACGAACACGCCGCGCACCTCGTCCCCCGACTTCAGCGGCAGGGCGAGGTAGTCGACGGTGCCCGCCGGCGTCTCGACCTCGCCGCGCCGCGGCTCGCCGAGGTCGCTCCAGTAGGCGACGAGCTGCGGGTCCTCTTCGAGCCGGTACTCCTGGATCTGGCGGCTGCGCAGGAACAGCTCGCCGCCCACGAAGGTCAGTAGCACCTCGCCGCGCGAGGGCGTGTTGCGCTCGAAGAACGTGGTGAAGATGGCACGAACGTCGTCGCCGAACGGGAGCCCCGTCGACGGGTCGATGCCCTCGGCCAGGCGGCGCAGCTCGCTCGCCTCCTGCTGGAGCTCGCCGTCGATGCGCTCGTCGAGGCGGTTGTACAGGACCTCCCGCGCGACGAGCACGGACGCCACGGCGGCGATCGCGAGCAGGCCCACGAACGCTACGAGGATCCGCGTCCGCAGGCCCATGAGGGCGAGTCGCAGGCGGAGACCGGCGGGGGACCAGCGGCGGGTCTCCGCGGCGGCCGCGTCGGCCGCCGGAGTGACCGTGTCGGCCTCGACGCCGCTCGCCGGAGTGACCGTGTCGGCCTCGACGCCGCTCGCCAGAGTGACCGTGTCGGCCTCGACGCCGCTCGCCAGAGTGACCGTGTCGGCCTCGGCCTCGGTCGCCCGAGTGACCGTGTCGGCCTCGGCCTCGGTCGCCGGAGTGAGCGTGTCGGCCTCGACCTCGGTCGCCGTGATCTCGTCTGTGTCGTCGTGGTCCACAGCGGTCATCCGTGTGTCGTCATGGTCCAAGGGGACTTTCCATGTGTCGTCGTGGTTCACCGCGACCTGCGGGGCGTCGAGGCAGGTGGCCGACGGCGCGACGCACGAGGGCGCCGCCGGTGGACACCTGCAGTGGCTCCTACCCTGAGCGTCGGCCGCTCACGCTTTGAGAGGGCACCGGCTCTCGGGTCCAAGGCCGGTGCTTTGCGCGGGAGTCGAGGTTCACGCTGGGTCTCGAGGTCTCGCGCGGCGCAGCGCCACGCTTCGCGGTCGCGGTCGAAACGGCTGCGGGCGAAGGGGGCGCGATGCGCCCCCTTCGCCCGCGAGCCGCACGTGCCTGCTCAGCGGCTGTCGTCGCTGCCCGAGTCGGCGGACGCGCTGTCGACCGAGGCGCGGCTGACGGAGTCGCGACTCACCGAATCGTCGGTCGGCTGCGTGGTCGTGACCTTCGAGACGCTGTCGACGGAGTCCTTGCTCACCGAGTCGTCGGTGGCCTTGGCCGGCGCCGTCGAGGCCTTACTCACGGAGTCGCGGCTCTTGGTGTCGTCTTTGGAGTCGTCGTCCTTGTCGTCGTCGGTGTCGAGGTCTCGCTGGGCATCGTCGTCGCGCCCGTCGAGCTGGATCGCGGGGCCCGGGTCGCTGTCGCCGGCGTACGAGAACGCGGCCGCGATGCCCGCGGTGCCGAGGGCGGCGGCGAGGGCGATGATGAGGATGCGGATCATGGTCTTCCTCCTTCGGTCGAGTCAGATGCGGAGTCTTCAGTGGTCAAAGCTGCCGATGGGTCTTGCGCTTGACGCGGAAGCGCCCGAGCCGCGGACGCGGCAGCGCCGCCATCATGGGCTCGAGGGCCTCGAGCACCTCGCGTGCGCTGGGTCGTTCGGCCGGCTCGCGGGCGAGCATCGTGTCGACGAGCTCGACCAGGTCGGGCGGCACCGAATCGGGCAGGGGCGCCGGCTCGTGCACGAGCTGCGGGTAACGCTCCTCGAGCACCGCCGAGTCGCTCACAGGGGCCGGGAACGGAGAGCGCTTGGCCAGCATCCAGTAGAGCGTCGCGCCGATACCCCAGACGTCGGTGGCGGGTCCCAGCTCATGGAAGCGGGACGGGTCGAACTGCTCGGGGGCCATGTACTTCGGCGTGCCGATGGCCGAGGAGATGGCCGGGAGCTGGTCGGTCCGCCGCGCGAGACTCAGGTCGATGAGCCGCGCCGGTCCCGCCATGATGATGTTCTGCGGCTTGATGTCCAGGTGCACGATGTCGCGCGTGCTCATGTAGTGCGCGGCCGCGGCGAGCTGGATGCCGAGCGACAGGGTCTGGTCCAGCGTGGTCTCGTAGGTGCGGATCAGGGTCGAGAGCCGCGGGCCGTCGACGTACTCGAGCACCAGGTGAGGACGCTCGGCCTCGGGCGCCGCATCGAAGACGCGGACGATGACGGGATGGGACAAGTGTCGAAGCACCGCCGCCTCCGCCTCGAGGGCCGCGCGTGACGCGGGGTCGTCGACGAGCGCCGGGCGCAGCACCTTGGCGACCACGAGCGACAGCAGCTGGTCGTCCCAGGCGAGGAAGGCCTCGTAGCGCTCGCCGCCGCCGAGGTGGCGCACGACGGAGCGGCCGGGGGCGACCTCGTCGCCTTCGTTGAGGCCCCAGGAGCTTCTCGCCTCATCGTCGCGCGACTCGGGGGCCGGCTCGGCGGCCGGTGCCCGGGCCTCTCCGGGGCGCTTCGCCAAGGTCATCATCGTGATCGCCATCCTCTCGGTCTGCGGCGTGTCGGGGACCAGTGTGCCCGCGGTCGCTAAGACGGCCGTGAGCCGAGGATGAGAGTGTTCTTACTCGGTGGGGGTGCGGCGGTGCGCCCGTCAGCCGGGCGGCGCGCCGAGCCACTCGTCTTTGAGCAGCCCGAAGAGCACCTGGTCGTCGCGCGGCGGGAGGGCACCCGCGGGCGACGAACCGCGGGGCTCGAGTCCCACGCGGCCCGCGCGGTCCTTGCCCGGCTCGACCGGGAGCACGCCGCGCAGCAGCCCCTCGCGGCGGAAGCCGAGCGACTCGGCCAATCTCTGTGAGGCGGTGTTGCCGGGGTACGTCTGCAGCTCGAGGCGCTCGAGGCCGAGCTCCTCGATCG
>DATHSP010000206.1:0-3590 GCA_035464075.1 Thermoleophilia bacterium
CAACCTGCGCTGGGCGCTCGACGAGATGCGCGCCGTGTGGGAGCGCGAGCTCGACGCCGGGGGCGAGCGCGCGAGGCCGGCGTCCGTCGCGGCCGCGCTGCTCGCGCGGGCCCAGGCGATCCACGACGACGACATCGCCCGCTGTCTCGCGATCGGCGAGCACGGCGCCGGCCTCTTCGCCGCCGGCGCCCGCATCCTCACGCACTGCAACGCCGGCGCCTTGGCGACGGCGGGGTACGGCACGGCGCTCGGCGTCGTGCGCTCGGCGTACGCTCGCCACGGCGGCGTCTCGGTCTGGGTCGACGAGACGCGCCCCTGGCTGCAGGGCGCCCGCCTGACCGCCTGGGAGCTCGAGGTCGAGGGCATCCCCTATCGCGTGATAAGCGACAGCATGGCGGGCTTCTTCTTCAGCCGCGGCGAGGTCGACGGGGTCGTCGTCGGTGCCGACCGCATCGCCGCCGACGGCGACACGGCCAACAAGATCGGCACCTACACGGTCTCGGTGCTCGCCAAGGAGCACCACGTGCCCTTCTACGTGGCGGCCCCGCTCTCGACCGTCGACCTGACGGTCGCGAGCGGGGCCGCCATCCCGATCGAGGAGCGCGCCGAGAGCGAGGTCACCTCGTTCGCCGGCCGGCGGGTCGCGCCTGCGGGCGCGCGGGCCCGGCACCCGGCCTTCGACGTGACCCCGGCGGCCAACATCACGGCCATCGTCACCGAGGCCGGGGTGCTGCGGCCGCCGTTCGGGCCGGCGCTCGCCGCGGCGTGCGCCGCGGGCGCCTGCCGGCCGGGCGGCTGAGAGGTGACGGGGTGTCCGCGGGGGCGGTGCGATGAGAGGGGCGGCACAGTGAGCGAGCGAGAGACACACGGCGCCGGCGAAGCTGCGCCGGCCGGCGCCTTCAAGGCGATGATCATGGCGGCGGGGCTGGGCACGCGACTCCACCCGCTGACCGGGCGCACCGCCAAGCCCATGGTCCCCATCCTCAACCGTCCCGTCATGGAGCACATGCTGCACCTGCTGCGCCGCCACGGCGTCCGCGAGGTGGCGGCCAACCTGCACTACCACCCCGACAAGATCCGCACGTACTTCGGCGACGGCAGCGCGTTCGACCTCAGTCTGCGTTACAGCTTCGAGCGCGAGCTGCTGGGTACGGCCGGCGGCGTGGGGGCGTTCCGCTCCTTCCTCGGCGACGGGACCTTCGTCGTGGTCAGCGGCGACGGCCTCACCGACATCGACCTGACCGCTTTCATCGCCGCCCATCGCGCCTGCGCGGGCGTCGCCACGATGGCCGTGAAGCGGGTCGACGACCCCTCCCAGTACGGAGTCGTGGTGCACGACGACGACGGCAGAGTGACGGGGTTCCAGGAGAAGCCCGTGCCCGGCGAGGAGCTCTCCGACCTCTGCAACTGCGGCATCTACGCGTTCGAGCCCGAGATCTTCGACCACGTGCCGCCCGGGGTCTTCGTCGACTGGGCGAAGGACGTGTTCCCGGCCCTGCTCGAGGCCGACGCGCCGTTGTGCGTGTGGCCCCTCGAGAGCTACTGGAACGACGTCGGCAACATCGAGCAGTACCGGATGAGCAACTTCGACGCTCTCCTCGGGCGCGTCAAGCTCGAGGTGCCCGGGCGCGAGCTTCACCCCGGGGTGTGGATCGGCGAGGGCACCGAGGTCGCCGCCGGCGTGCATCTGGAGCCGCCGATCCTGCTCGGCGCCGGCTGTACGGTCGAGCCCGAGGCCGAGCTCATCGGGCCCCTCATCGTCGGCGACGGCTGTGTGATCGAGCGCGGCGCCGTCCTCGAGGGCGTGATCCACTGGGACGGCGTCCGCGCCGGGCGCGGCACCCGGCTCGCCGGCAGCATCCTGGGGCGCAACGTCGTCGTCCACCACGAGGCGGTCATCCACGAAGACGCCGTGATCGGCGACCGCTGTCAGGTGGCCGCCAGGGTCGTGGTGCCGGCCGGGGTGCGCTGCGGGCCGCGGACCGAGCTCTGCTCAGGCTTCTGCGAGCCGATCTGAGCGGGGTGCGCCGTGGGCGCCCGTGAGCTGTTTGATGGACTCCTGGACCTCGTCTTCCCGCGCCGCTGTGTGCGGTGCCGTGCGGTCGGGGCGTGGCTCTGCCCCGCGTGCGCGGCGCAGCTCACGCCCCTGCCCGAGGAGCGCTGTCCGCGCTGTGGCGCGCCCACGCGGGTCGCGGTGAGCCCCGGCGCGGGCGATGGACGCGCGGGGCGCGGCGCCCAAGGGCAGCCCGAGGGCAGGGAGGCGCGTGACGGGCGCCTCGCCTGCGCGGAGTGCGACGGTCGCGAGCTCGCCTTCGACGCCGCCGCGGCCGCCTTCGTCTACGAGGGGCCGGCGCGGGCGCTGGTCACGGCCTGCAAGTTCCGTTCCTGGCGTTCGCTCGCCCGCGAGATGGCCGTGCTGGCGGGGCCGGCCTTCATCGGTGCCTGCGCCGCCGATGGCGCCGCACCGGCGTCGGTCGCTTCCGGCGTCGAGGCCGCCGGCTCAGGCGCGGCCGCGGACGGTGACGCGGCCGCCGACCCCGGGCTCGCCGTCACCTGGGTCCCGGCTCACCGCACCCGCACGGTCGAGCGCGGCTTCGACCAGGCGGAGCTGCTCGCCCGCGAGTTCGCGGGCCTGGCGGCGCTGCCGGCCGTGCCCCTGCTGCGGCGCACCCGCGCGACGGCCCGCCAGAGCGGCCTGCACGGGGCCGAGCGCGCGGCCAACGTCAGTGACGCTTTTCAGTTGCGGCCGGGGGCCGACAGGGTATTAACTGGGTTCAAGCGAGTGGTGATCGTTGACGACGTATACACCACAGGTGAAACGTTGAACCACTGCGCGAGCGTGCTCTCAGAAGCTGGAGTCGACCCCCGAGCCTTCACCTTCGCACGCGCCGTCCGCCGTTCATCCCCGCGAGCCACGCGCTCGTCCACCCCAGCGTCCTCAGCTCATCGCGAGGCAGCCTTCTACGCAAAGGAGCGAAGCCGATGAGAACACAGATCAAAGGCCGCAACGTCACCGTCACCGACGCCCTGCAGGAGTACGCCGAGGACAAGGTCGCCCGCGTCCACAAGCTCCTCCAGCAGCGCAAGATCGACGAGGTGACGCGCGTAGAGCTCGAGCTCAAGGTCGAGAAGAACCCGAGCATCCCCGAGCCGAGCATCGCCGAGGCGACGATCTTCACCCGCGGGCCGGTCATCCGCGCCCGCGAGCGCTCCGACGACATGTACGCGGCCATCGATCTGGTCACCGACAAGCTGATGCGGAGGGTCAAGAAGTACCACGACAAGACGCACGGCAAGACCCGCAAGGGCCACGAGAAGATCGTCGTCCAGCCCGAGCCCGCGCCGCCCGGTGAGGCGCCGCTCGCCGCCGCCGCGGTCCTGGGCGCCGAGATGGCCGGCGAGGAGCCCGGCGACAACGGACGCGTCGTCAAGGTCAAGCAGTTCGCCCTCAAGCCGATGTCGGTCGACGAGGCGACGCTGCAGCTCGAGCTCGTGGGCCACGACTTCTTCGTCTTCCAGAACGCCGAGACGGCGCGCACCAACGTGCTGTACCGGCGGCGCGACGGCCACTACGGGCTGATCGAGCCGGC
>DATHSP010000207.1:0-4837 GCA_035464075.1 Thermoleophilia bacterium
CATCGCCGGCGTCGCGCGAGGTCAGGGCCACGCGGGCCCCGGCGGCGACGAGGTCGGCGGCGAGCACGCGCCCGAGGCGCCGGGCGCCGCCGACGACGAGACAGCGGGCGCCGGGCAGCCTCATGACGGCACCCCGCCGCCGGGCGCTGCGAACGGACTCCCGCCGAGCGTGACGCCAAGGTCCGAAGCAGCGCCGGGGTCGGTCGCGACACCGTCGCCGGCCTCGCCGCCGGCGAGGTGCTCGTACAGGCACGCGGCGATGCGCGCGATGACCTGCGGGGCGCGCGCCGTCGCCGCGAACGACAGGCCCTTGCAGAAGACCACCATGACGAGCGGCACCCGCTCTCGCGTGTAGACCAGGGCGGCGTCGTTGCTGGTGCCGCTCACGCCGCCCGTCTTGTTGGCGATCAGGAGCTCCGGCGGCAGGCCGGCGGGGATCTTCTCGCGCCACTCCTGCCGGCTCATGACCTCGACCATGAGCCGGCAGGACGGCGCCGACGCGCAGCGCCCCTCGGCGATCATGGAGAGCAGCTCCATGACATCGTGCGGCGTGCCCTGGTTGTCGAGCGCCTGGTCGATCGTGAACCCATCGTCGTAGTCGCGTTCACCGGCGTAGCCCCAGCGCTCGTCGTACAGCCGCCGGAAGGCGGCCCCGTCGAGACCGGCGTTCTCGTCGAGCACCCGGCGCAACGCGGCGTCGGTGGCCCCCGCCGCCTCGAACTCGCGCCAGCGCGCGACCACGCCGGCGCCGTCGAGGCCCTGCCAGTCGCTGCCCGCCCCGCAGCCCATGAGGAAGTACTCGCGGTTGGGCAGGGAGCAGTCGATGTCCGCGAGACCGAGCGTCCTCATCGCCGCATTCACGCTGCCGAGGCCGACCCTGCGCCAGAGCATGTCGGTGGCCGTGTTGTCGCTCAGGGTGATCATCAGGTAGAGCAGGTCGCGGACCGTCATCGCGAGCCCGGAGTGGCAGTGGATCAGCGTGCTCCCCGGGCTCTTGTCGGCCTCGGTCAGCGTGAGACGCTCGTCGAGACGGAGCACACCGCGGTCGACCTGACGCATGACTTCGACCATCAGCGGGATCTTGAAGACGCTCGCCAGAGGGAAGCGCTCGCCGGCGCCGTGCGCGACGGTGACGCCGGTGGCCAGGTTGCGGGCGCACACGCCGACGGTGCCGCCGAGCTCGGCGCCGAGGTCGTCAAGGCGGGCGGCGGTGCACTCTCGCATTGGGTCCATCCCGGCGACTCCCTCGGTCGGCTGAGTAGAATATAGAGCAGGCCCCCGGCGGCGGCCAGACGGCGCCGTCGGGCGGCCCCCGAGCCGGGTCCGGAGGCGAGTCGTGGCACGCGACGTCGACGCGCTCGACAAGGTGACCGGCGGCGTCGACGGCCACTACGACTTCCTCAACGTCTCGCTGCGCGCCGTGGGGGCGTCGACGCGGCGAGATGCTCGTGGCGATGAAGCCCCGCCGCCGGGCGATCGTGCCGCCCGCCGCGCTGCGACGCCCGTGGTCGGCGGGCATCCTCGAAGACGGCTGAGATGCGCAGGCGTGCCCGGCTTGCCAGTCCGGGCACACGGTGCCGGCCGAGCTTTTCAAATTGGGATGTGACTGCTACATTCCACGCGGGAACGCACAAGTCCGCACACTAACTAACATCCTGACGCAGCCGCCATTCGGGAAGTGGAACGAGGAGGAAAGATGATCGTCGGTGTCCCCAGGGAGATCAAGAACGAGGAGTACCGCGTCTCGATGACGCCGAACGGCGTGAAGGAGTTCGTGCGCGCCGGGCACGCGGTCGTGGTCGAGAAGGGCGCCGGCATCGGTGCCGGCTTCGACGACGTGGCCTACGCCGCCGCCGGCGCCGAGATGGCGTCCGTCGACGATGTCTGGTCCCGCGCCGACATGATCTACAAGGTCAAGGAGCCCCTGCCCTCCGAGTACGGCAAGTTCAAGCCGGGACAGATCCTCTACACCTACCTGCACCTCGCCGCCTCGTACGCCCGCGAGCTCACCGACGCCATGATCGCCGCCGACATCCGCGGCATCGCCTTCGAGACGGTGGAGCTGCCGAGCGGCGCCCATCCGCTGCTCTTCCCGATGAGCGAGGTCGCCGGCAAGCTGTCCATCCAGGCGGGCGCCGTCCATCTGCAGAAGAACAACGGCGGCCGCGGCGTGCTCCTCGGCGGCGTGACCGGCGTGCCCAAGGCCAAGGTCGTCATCATCGGCGGCGGCACCGTCGGCACCAACGCCGCCAAGATCGCCGTGGGCATGGGCGCCCGCACCGTCGTCATGGACACCTACGCCCCGCGTCTCACCTACCTCGACGACGTCTTCGGCGGCGCCGTCGAGACCGTCCTCAGCACCTCGGCCGCGATCGAAGAAGAGGTCAAGGACGCCGACATCGTAGTCGGCGGCGTGCTGCTCCCCGGCGGCGCCCAGGCCCCGCACCTCGTCAAGAAGGCCTATCTCAAGGAGATGCAGCCCGGTTCGGTCCTCGTCGACGTCGCCATCGACCAGGGCGGCTGCTTCGAGACCTCGAAGCCCACGACGCACACCGACCCGACCTACGTGGTCGACGGCGTCATCCACTACTGCGTGGCCAACATGCCGGGAGCCGTGGCCCGTACCTCCACCATGGCCCTCGCCGGCGCTACGCTGCCCTTCGGCGTCGCCATCGCGACCAAGGGCTTCGAGCAGGCGGTGAAGGACGACCCGGCCCTGGCGCTGGGCGTGAACGTCTACCGCGGCAAGCTCACGATCCCGTCGGTGGCCGCCGCGCACGGCCTCGAGTACACGCCGCTCGACGCGGCGCTCTGAGGCTCGCCGCTCCTTCGCCCAGTTGGACAAAGCGCTGGCCGCGATGGCCAATCGGGTACGTCGGGGACAGTAGAGCGCCCGGGCGCAATCTGCCACAATGGGGCCGCGACCGGCACGTGCCGGTCGCGGCCTTCGACTGAAGGCTCCGGCGTGCGTGGGGGCGCGCCGCGTGCGCGCCGCGGCGCGGCGCCGCGGCGACGCCCGACGCCGCGCACGAGTGTGCACGCCAAAGGAGCTGTGAATGGGCGACCTCCTCCGCATCGACCTCACCACCGGCACCACGCGCGAAGAGACGGTACCTCCCGAACTGGTCCGCGAGCTCATCGGGGGCAAGGGCCTCGGCACCTACTATCTCGGTCAGGAGGTCGCACCCGACGTCGATCCCCTGAGCCCGCAGGCGAAGCTCATCTTCGTGGCCGGCCCCATGGCGGGCACCTCGATGCTGGGCAGCAACCGTTACGCGGTCTACTTCGCCTCGCCGCTGACCAACGCCTACTGCGAGGCGTACTCGGGCGGCAACCTCGCCCCGCAGATCGCGAAGACGGGCTACAAGGTCGTGATCGTCGAGGGCAAGGCGGCCGGGCCGGTCTACCTGGAGGTCAGCGAGGCCGGGGCGCAGGTCCACGGCGCCGCCGACCTCTGGGGGCTCGACGCGTTCGAGGCCGAGGACAAGCTGCTCGAGCGCACGGCGCACAAGAAGGCCCAGGCCTGCGTCATCGGCCAGGCGGGCGAGAACCTCGTGCGCTTCGCCTGCGTCAACAACAACAAGTGGCACCAGCTCGGGCGCGGTGGGCCGGGCGCCGTCTTCGGCAGCAAGAACCTCAAGGGCATCGTCTGGCACGGCGACGAGAAGGTCGAGGTCGCACGCCCCGACGAGTTCAAGGCCGTCGTCCGCGACATCGTCGCGCGCACCAAGGACGACCCCGGCGTCGCCGCCTACCAGCGCGGCGGCACCGTGAACATGGTCCGCCTCATGAACGGCAAGAACGCCTTCCCGACGCGCTACTGGCGCAAGGGCACGGTCGAGAACTTCGAAGCCATCACCACCGAGGCCATGCTCGAGGGCTTCGGCACCAAGAACGAGGTCTGCCCTCCGTGCGTGATGAAGTGCGTGAAGCACAACACCGTCTTCGAGGGCCGGCACGAGGGGCTCGAGTGCGAGGGTCCCGAGTACGAGACCATCTACGTGTTCGGCGGGCTCTGCGAGATCGTCGACTTCGCCGAGATCATGTGGCTCAACGACCTCTGCGACCGCTGGGGCGTCGACACGATGAGCGCCGGTAACCTCTGCGCCTTGGCCATCGAGGCGTCGCGGCGCGGCCTGATCGACGAGAAGATGGACTTCGCCGACCCCGACTGCGTGGCCGAGTTCCTGCGCAAGATGTGCTTCCGCGAGGGCATCGGTGACGTCTGGGCCGAGGGCGTCCTGCGCGTCGAGAGGGAGTACGGCCTCGAGGGCATCGCCGTGCACGCCAAGGGCATGGAGCCGGCGGGCTACGATCCCCGTGTGATGAAGGGCATGGGCCTCGGCTTCGCCACCACGGCGCGCGGCGCCTGCCACCTGCGGGCGACCATGTACAAGCCCGAACTCCTCGGTCTGGTCGACGCCCGCGCCTGGGAGGACAAGGCGGCGGTCTACTGCGACTGGGAGGATCGGCTGACGATCATGGACACGCTGATCTACTGCCGCTTCTACCGCGACCTCGTGCCGTGGCCGTACATCACCCAGGTCGTGAACGCCGCCGTCGGCACCGACTACTCAGAAGACGACCTGCACGCGGTGGCCAACCGCATCATCACGATGACCCACGAGTACAACGCCGCGCGCGGCATCGGCCGTGAGTCCGAGAAGCTGCCGGACTGGGTCACCGAGAAGCCCATGGAGGACGAGAACGCCTTCGTCTTCCCGCAGAGCGAGATGGTCGGCATGCTCACCGACTACTACCGGATCCGCGGCTGGGGCGAGCTGCCGGCACTGACCTAGCCCGCGGGGGCGTCCAGGCGGGAGAGACGACGACGGGG
>DATHSP010000208.1:0-20028 GCA_035464075.1 Thermoleophilia bacterium
GTGCCCTTCCTCAGCTTCGTCGAGGAGGTCGGCCTGCGCAACACCGAGTTCTACGACCTCATGCACCTCGTCGAGCCCGGGCGCGAGAAGTGGCAGACGCGGCTCGCGGAGGAGGTCGTCGCATTGCTCGACGCCGACCGCTGAGGCGCGGCCGGCCCGGCCGCGACTCGCGCCGGCGCTTCGCGTCTCCACGCTCCCGCCGCCTCCCCGGCGACGCGCCGCGTCCCCGGCCACCCGGCTCATCCCCGGCCACCCGGCTCATCGCCGGCCATCACGCGGCGGTGGCGCTGCTCTTGGTACACTGCGGGACGCTAGGAGGAGGAGGCCGAGGGGTGACGACGCGACCCCATCGACAATGTCCACACGGCCCGTCGAGGGCGGCCGTGCCGCTGGGTCGCGCGGCTCGCGAGACCGTCCTCCGCCGCTGTCCGCCGCTGGTCGCGCTGCTCGTCGCCGCCTCGTTCGTGGTCGCCTGGGCGGGAGGTTGTGCCTGGGACGGGCAGACGCCGGCCGTGGCCACCGAGCTCGACGCGGACGACGCCCCCATCATGTGGCCGGGGAACCCGCGCCCCGACTGGTACCACATCCTTGCCGTGCTCGAGGAGTTGCGCGAGCGCCCGCCGCGCCTACCTCTGGTCGTGCTGTTCGCCGGGTCCTCGGGACGGGAGTCCACCGTGAGCGACGAGACCTGGGCGGCGGAGGTCCGCGAGCTCGGAGGCCCTGTCGTCGTGGCCCGCAACCTGAGCTCCCGTAACAAGACGTTCGCGCACGACCTCGACCTGGTCCGCCTGCTGCCCCGCACGGGCGCGCCCACCCTCGTGTTCATCGGCGTCAACCTCGGCCGCTTCACGCAGTGGGCGCACGCGGCTGGTCCGGGCCCGGCGACCGTGCCCGACCACGTCGTGTTCACCTACGCGCAGCACACCTACGCCGGCCGCGCCACACTCGCGCCGGCGGACAAGCGGCTCCGGGCCGAGGAGTGGGTCGACGAGCGGCTGTCCGTGTTCGACGCGCACGTCGAGCGCAACACCGCGACCCTCGCGGAGCTCGTGCGTGTCTGCCTCGCCCGCGGGTACGAGCCGGTCCTGCTCGAGCTGCCCCGTGACACGGAGGCGATCGGCGACCTCTGGGACGACCCGATCGCCCGCTACCAGCGTGGGTGCACGGAGATCGCCGAGGAGCACGGCATCCCTTATGTGGACTTCGTCGACGACTCGGGTCTTGCGACCTCCGACTTCTACGATCTGTGGCACCTCGTCGAATCCGGCTACGTCAAGTGGCAGCGCCTCCTGGCGCGCACCGCGGCGGGGCTCCTGGCCGGGGGTCGCTGAGGGCGGGGTCGACGGCGGCGGCCCCGACGGGACCTGCCGCGGTGCGGGCTCTGTTGGTAGACTCCGGAGGGCGTCGGCGGGGGAGAGGAGGCCGGGGGGTGCAGGCGCGAGCCGAAGTCGTACCCGTTGTGGGCGGCCCCAGCGACGCGCCCGCGGCCGGTGCTTCCGCGGTCGCCGGTGCGGCGGCCGGTGCGGCAGCCGGCGCGGCGCCCGGCAAGGCGGCCGGCGCGGCGTCAGGCACGGCACGGGAGGGCTCCGCTTCGGCGGATCTCGCAGTCGTCGGGGTCCCCCGCCTGCTGGCGCTCGCCGTCGTCCGCGGCCTCGCGCTGTTCATCGCCGGTTTCACGCTGCTCGCGCTGCTCGGCGAGCTGCGCACGCCCGGGTTCGACGCCAACGTCTGGTGGATCGACCTGCGGCCTCTGGCGGAGTGGCTCGCCCAGGTCGTTCTCGCGGCGACGGCCCTTCTGCTCCTCGCCTTCGCCGTACGTCCGGTCATGGGCGCCGTCAGGCGGGCGGCGACGGCGACGGCGGCCTTCGCTCTCGCCGCCGCCGCCCTCTACGATTGCGCCCGCTTCTACGAGGCCTGGGCCGATGGGGCCATCGCCCCGTGGGCGCCGGTCCCACTCTCGTTGGTCGTCGCGCTCCTCCTCGGCTTCGTCGGTGCGGTCGTGCTGCGCGGCGGCTCTGTCCCCATCGAGGGGCGCCGCCAAGCCTGGGCGCTCGCCGCGACCGCGGTCACGGTGGTCCTCTGCGGCGTCCTCTTCCCACTGGCACAGGTACTCTTCTTCGGCACGACCGACTACCGGCGGCCGGCCGACGTGGCCGTCGTCTTCGGCGCCCAGGTACACGACGACGGACGCATCTCCACCTCGCTGCACGACCGCGTCACGACGGCGGTGTCGCTGTACGAGGAGGGGCTCGTCGAGCGCCTCGTCATGAGCGGCGGCCAGGGCACCGCGCCCGTCCACGAGGCCGTCGCCATGCGCGACCTGGCCGTCGAGCTCGGCGTGCCGGCCGAGGCCGTGGTGGTCGACCTCGGCGGCCTGGACACCGACGCGACCGTGCGCGGCACCGCCGCGATCTTCCGCCGCGACGGCATCGCGCGCGTCCTTGCGGTGAGCCACTTCTACCATCTCGCCCGGGTGAAGCTCGCCTATCAGGCGGCCGGCTGGGACGTACAGACGGTGCCGGCCGTCCAGAGCTACGTCGTCCCGCAGACGCCGCGGCTGGTCGCGCGCGAAGTGCCGGCGTTCTGGGTCTACTACCTGCGCGCCGTCCTGCGATGAACAGGCTGAAGTCTCACCCTCGACCTGAGCATGAGGGAATGACAGGACAGGGACGTCGTGCGGTCACCCCGCCAGGCGGGACACGGAGCCTCGCGGCCGCCGCTCTCGCACTCCTGCCGTGCGTCGTCCTCGCACTCGCGGTGTGCGTAGGCCTCAGCGCCGGCGGGTGCGGTGAGGGCGTGGGGACGGAGGCGCCGGCGGCCGCCCTCGTCGACCCGGCCGTCACCGCGGAGACGGTCGCTGAGATCACGTATCCGCCGAGTCCGCGGGCGGACTGGTACCACGTGCTCGCCGTGCTCGAGGAGTTGCGGGAAGAGCCACCGAGCCTGCCGCTCGTCGTGCTCCTCGGTGGCTCGTGCGGGCGCGAGTGCACGGTGAGCGACGAGGGGTGGTCGGCCGAGGTCGTGGCGGCCGGCGGTCCTGCGGTCGTCGCTCGCAACCTGAGCTCGCGCAACAAGACCTTCCGCCACGACCTCGACCTGGTCAGGCTGCTGCCGTCGACGAGGGTGGTCGTCCTCATCGGGGTCAACCTCGGCCGCTTCACCGGCTGGCCGACCCCGGGGGGGCGTGGCCCCGCGAGTCTCCCCGAAGACCTCGAGTTCCGCCACGACCAGCACCACTACAGCCTGCTTCGCACCTGGTCGGCGGAGCGCAGGGAGTGCGCCGTCAGGCAGTGGCTCCGCGATCGGTTGCACGTGTTCGAGGCGCGCTGCGGCGCCAATCTCGCCATGCTCGAGCGCGTGGTCCTCGCCTGCCGCGACCGCGGCTTCGAGCCGGCGCTCGTCGAGCTGCCGCGCGACGAGGAGGCGATCGGCGGGCGCTTCGACGTCGCCGTCGCGCGCTACCAGGCGGGCTGCCGGGCGTTGGCCGCGGCGTCCGGGGTGCCGTTCATCGACTTCGTCGACGAGGTCGGCCTCGTGAGCGCCGACTTCTACGACCTCATGCACCTCGTCGAGCCCGGCCGCGTCAAGTGGCAGCGGCGGCTGGCGAGCGCGACGGCGGAGCTGCTCGGCGAGGAGCGCTGACGGCCCCCGGCGCGCGTGACCGTGCGGCCAGAGGGCGGCGCCGGGGAGGACGGGCGATCGGCAGGGCGTCGACGGGCCGGGACCTGGGCGGCGGTGGGCGGCGGGCCCACAGGCCGACCCGGGCACGCGTCACTCGTGGGGGTCGGCCTCGGTCGTCGTCGCCTCGGCGTGCGCGGCCGCTCCGTCGCCGGCCGCCGCTCCATCCTTGGGCACCCCCTGGACCTCGGGTGCCAGTCCGTTCTTGGACGCCGCTCCGTCCGCGGCCGCCGGTCCGTCCTTCGCGGCCGGCGTCGTGCCGCCCTGCTCGGCCCGCTGCCGCCTGAGCTGCTCGCGCTGCGCCTCGCGCTCGCGGGCGTCGACGTTCCGTCGCTGGTGCGCGGCCGAGCGCTTGCGGACCTCGCCCTCGAGCGGGTCCATGCGCGCGGCGCGAGCGGCGACCGACGGCATGGCGGTGCGCGCCTTGCGGGCGATCATGGGGTTGCGGTCGGCGGCGAGCTGCTCCATCAGCGGCACGCAGCGCAGGTCGCGGGTGCGTTTGAGCACGTCGATGAGGGCGAGCTTGTCCGGGGCGTGCCAGTAACGCACCTTGCGCAGCAGGATCTCCGTCGCCTGGGCGTCGCTGAGCAGCGAGAGGGCGCGCGCGGACTGGTAGCGGACGGCCGGGTTCTCGTCGTCGAGCAGGTTCTCGAGCTTCTCGACCGCGTCGCTGCTGCCGCGCAGGGCACGCGCCACGAGGCGCCCGACGCCCCGGGCGCTCAGCGCCGCCTGCTCCCGCTCGTCCTCGAACTGCTGCAGGCGCCGTCCGACGATCACGAGGGCCGGGATCGAGATCACGACGACGGCGATCCCCCACGCCACGTAGAAGGTGCCGGCGTTGGCTGTGCGCCACTCGAAGAAGGCCTCGCGGCCGCCGGCGAAGGCGGGGCCGAAAAGGGTGGCGAGCGTCCAGGAGATGACGGCGACGCTGACGACGACCAGGACGCCGGCCATCGGCTTGGACTTCACGGCAGACTCTCCACGAGGTGGTGGGGGCCGGTCTCGGCGACGGAGAAGAGGCCATCGCCGGGGCGCGGCTTCGGCCGCGCCCCGGCGACGCCGAGGTCGCTCCTCACCCCTGGATCTTCCAATACTTCTCGACCTTCTCCGGGCTCAGCTCGACGATGAACCCGCGCAGCAGGCCCTCGCCGTACTCCGAGCCGGGGTTGATGCACAGCGTGTCGCCGATGAAGGTGTAGCCGCTCGACTCGTGGATGTGGCCGTGCAGGCCCAGCATCGGCTGGTACTTCTCGATGACGTCGCGCACCGCCTGCGAGCCGACGTGCACCATGTCGACGCCGCCGGCGCCGGACTGGACCTTGAGGTCCTTGCTCAGCTGGGGCGCCAGGTCGATGTCGGTGTCCTTGGGCGGGCAGTGGATGTTCCAGACCGAGTTGTGGATGTCGCCCTTGAGCCAGGAGACCTTCTCCTCGAGCATCTTCGCCATGCCCGCTTCGTCGGTCTCGCGCGGCGTGTCCCACGGGGTCGGCGTGACGTACTCGTGGCTGATGAGCTCGTGGCCCTCGAGCTCGATCACTTTGTCGGTGGGGTAGTGGATGTTGCGGTCCGCGTACTCCTTGATCGCCTCGTCCAGCTCGAGCGGGTCGTCGTTGCCCGGCATGACGATCGACATGACCTTCGTCGTGTCGATCTTCTCGACCAGCAGGTCGAGCCAGTGCCGCATGCGCTTGACGACCTCCTCCTTCATGATCGCGTCGACCTTCTCGGGGTGCTTCTTGAGGTCTTCGAGCCCCTTCTTGTCGATGCGGCAGGAGTAGACGCCGCCGTTGGAGAGCTTGGTCTCCCAGTCGACGATCTCCTCCTCGGTCTTGAGCTTGACCTCGCGGCCGAAGTAGCCCGACTTCGAGTAGCCCTTGCCGTAGTCGATGATCGGCACCAGCGCTTTGCCGGCGAGGTCGCCGCAGAGCATCAGGCAGTCGCAGTCGTAAATGCCGATGGCGCTGATCCACTTGCGCCACACGGTCTCGGCGCCGTGGACGTCGACGGAGTAGAAGATCCTCATGCGCGCGCTCCCTTCTCGAGAACCGAAGGGCTCCCCTCCCGCACGAGAGGGGAGGGGAGCCCTGGTGCGGCGTGTCTTACGCCGGCGGGATCTCCGCGAAGATCTTGTTCGGGTCGATCCCTTCCTTGCGGTTCTGATTGTACATGTACACCACGAGCATGAAGCCGATCGCCAGCATGATGGCGGTCGCCATGTAGCTCCAGAACACCATGTACTGGCCGACCATGCTGATCATGAACCAGCCGACGAGGAAGCAGGCGAAGCCGATGATCGTGATCACCGGCACGCCGCCCCACGTGTACTGGAAGGTCGACTTCTCGTACAGGTCGGGCCGCAGGTAGGGCAGCATGATCGCCGCCAGACCCATGGGCCACAGGAAGAACAGGGCGCCGAAGTCCAGCAGGGCGAGGGTCTCAACCGCCCAGTCGGCGCCGATCGAGTCGCCGTACGCCATGATCACGCCAAGGAGGGCGAAGAC
This sequence comes from Thermoleophilia bacterium, assembly GCA_035464075.1. Classification (GTDB taxonomy): domain Bacteria; phylum Actinomycetota; class Thermoleophilia; order UBA2241; family UBA2241; genus UBA2241. Next base: position 6,180 of record DATHSP010000208.1, read on the forward strand.
GGCGATGAAGTGGTTGGCGTTCGTCGGGTTGCCCGAGCCGCCGACCTTGGCGAGCGCGAGTGGCAACTGACGGTCGAAGGCCATCGAGAAGATGCCGCGCACGCCGGCCAGCCAGATCAGCAGGCTGGTGTTGCAGAACCAGCAGAAGTAGCAGAACGCGAGCACCACCGCGAGCCAGGCCATGCCTCCGTTGATGCCGGCGTAGAACGGCATCACCGGCTGCGGCGGCACCTGACCCATCGCCGTCTCGAGGGCCGCGTACGTGGTGTCGTCGGTGTAGAACAGGTAGGCGTAGTCACGGATGAACTCGCTGCCGTAGGAGAAGCCCGACGACCAGGCGTTGAGCGTGTAGATCACGCCCACGGCCACGGAGCCGCCGATCAGGCCGCGGATGAAGCTGGTACGCGGGGTCTTGACCTCGGAGCCGACGAACGAGGTCACCTCGAGGGCGCTGTAGGCCCAGAGGACCGAGAGCAGCACGCCGGTCATCGCGTCCCAGGCGGTCATCATCGCGTCCTGCACGCCGGCGTCTTCGGCCGCGGCCATCACTGCAGCCGCGGCGCCGGAGCCGTAGATCTCGTCGAAGGCGGTCTTGCCGTCGACGACGAAGAGCAGGAGCAGCGCGACGATGGTGCCGACCAGCGGTGTGTAGATCAGCACGCGCATGACCCACTTCAGCTTGTCGAGGCCCATGAGCTCGAGGAGCCACACGATCACGATGAAGACCAGCACGACGATGAGTTTGTTGCCGGCGTCGGCGACCCAGTTGGCCGCGTCGGTCATCGCCGTGCTGCCCGTCATCTCACCGGCGAGCTGGAAGCCCGAGGCCAGCGGGATGAAGCCCTGATAGAAGATGAAGCCGGCGGCCATCGCGGCGCCGCCGCCGACGACGTAGATCCAGTTCGGGATGAAGCCGAACATGGGGTGCAACACGCGGCTCGTCACGACGTACAGGGCGCCGGAGCGCGGGAACGAGCTCGCGAACGCGGCGATGACGAGGACCGGCGGCAGCCAGAGGAAGAAGCCGATGATGAACGCCCACACCATGTTGGCGCCGGGGTAGAGACCAGGCATCTTCACGGCGTAGTCGGTCATGCCGCCGGCGGCGGGACCGGCGATGGTGAAGAGGAGCACGTCCCACCAGCTCATCTCCTGCACCAGGCCCGACGCTTTTCGTGCGAATACGATGGTTTCTTCTGCCATTCCCCCAAACTCCTCTTCGAGGATGACGGTGGGTCGCGCGCGGACGGCCGGCGGTCGATCGTGAAGCCGGCCCGGGGACCCGGGTGACTTGCCGTTTCGCTGCTTCTGGCCCACCTCCCCTCACGAAACGGTCACGACAGATGCTCGAGGGGTGCCGAGGCGTCACGTACGACGGGGCGCCTCGGCGCCCGTGGCCTGCGGCGCCGGGCCTGTGACGGGGTGCGTGATCATCGCACTCCCCGGCCGCCGCGGCCGGACCCTTACACGATGGTTACTCTATATGCATGTGTGCGTCGAGGGAAGGGGCGAGCCGCCTGCGCGAGGCTCGATCACGCGGGGCGGCGCGGCGGCGCAAACGGGCGGGGCGGCGGCCATTCCGGCCACCGCCCCGCCCGTTCGATCGCGTCTCCGCCCGGGGTCTCTCGATCCCGAGCCCGGTCTCCCGGCGCTGAGGGTCCCTCAGAGGCTGCAAGCGTTGTCCCGCTCCTCCTCCCAGACCGTCTGCACGGGCTCGCCGCACCTGACGAGCAGCTTGTCCCACTCGTGGTCGACCCAGTCCTGGACGCGCGCCAGCGCGTCCTCGTTACCGGGCTTGAAGAGGTGGGCGAAGCGGCCCTGGCGGCGGAGCCACGGGAGCAGGTCCTCCTTGAGCTTCGGCCGGTAGGTGAGCCGGTACTGACCGTCCTCGACCTCGAAGAGCGGCCAGTAGCAGGTGTTCACCGCCTGGCGGGCGAGGTCGATGCTCTCGGCCCCGTCGCTGCGCCAGCCGCGCGGGCAGGGCGAGAGGATGTTGAGGAAGGTCGGGCCCGGTGTCGCCAGCGCCTTGGCCGCCTTGCGCACCAGGTCGCGCGGGTCGTGCGGCGAGGCCTGGGCGACGTAGCGCAGCCCGTGGGCGATCATGATGTCGGTCAGGTTCTTGCGGTTCTGCAGCTTGCCGGCCTGCTCCTTGCCGACGGGGCTGGTCGTCGTCCAGGCGCCGATCGGCGTGGCGCCGGAGCGCTGGAAGCCGGTGTTCATGTAGTCGCCGTTGTCGTAGCACACGTAGAGCATCTGGTGGCCGCGCTCCATGGCGCCGGAGAGCGACTGCAGGCCGATGTCGTAAGTGCCGCCGTCGCCGCCGAAGGCGATGAACTTGACGTTGTCGTCGATCTTGCCCTGCTTCCTCAGCGAGCGGTAGGCGGTCTCGACGCCGGAGAGCGTCGCGGCGGCGTTCTCGAAGGCGGTGTGGATGTAGCTCCCCGTCCACGAGGTGTACGGGTAGATCGTCGTCGACACCTCGAGGCAGCCGGTCGCGGCGCTGACCACGACCGGGTCGTCTGTGCCCATCAGCACCTGGCGGACGACGGTCGGGGCGCCGCAGCCGGCGCACATGCGGTGCCCGCCGGCGAGCTGGTTGGAGTGCGCGAGCAGCTTGTGCCACTCGGTGCGCGCATCCTCGAAATGGTTGGTCTCCTTGAGCGCGTCGACGGGGCAGACCTCGACGCACTCGCGACACATGACGCAGCGCGACTCGTCGACCCGGTAGGAGCGCAACTCGCGCTGGTTGAAGGTCAGCGCCCCGGTCGGGCAGGCGGTGACGCAGCGCCCGCAGGTGATGCAGTCGGCGAGCTGGAGGGCCTCGCCGTACGGCGTGTCGACGGTGATCGCGAAGCCGCGCCCGGTGAAGTCGTAGCAGGCTGGGCCGGCCACGTCGCGACAGACGCGCACGCAGCGCCCGCAGGCGATGCAGCGGTCCATGTCGCGCTGGATGAAGGGGTGCTCGTGGCGCGGCTCGACGCTGCGTACGCGGGCGCCGGGGACGACGAGGTCGTTGGTCGTGATCTCGTGCTCGACGCCGAGGCGCTGCAGCTCGCAGTCGCCGAGCGACGGGCAGACGCACTGCAGGCAGCGCGCCGCCTCGGCGCGGGCGGCGGCCAGCGAGTAGCCCTTCTCGACCTCGTCGAAGGTGCCGGTGCGGCGGGCCTTGCCGATGCGCGGCATGGTGGCCCGCTTGGCCTCGTCGGCGGCGATGCCCATCTTGAGCCAGACGGGGCTGCGCTCGGCGAGCCGGGCGCCGACCTCGCCGAGCTGGGGCTCGGCCTTGAGCTGCTCGAGGTAGGGCAGGCCGGCGTAGACGGCGAGCCGCTCCTCGAGGGCGTCGAGGTCGGCGCCGCGCAGCCAGGCGTCGACGGCCAGGCCGGCGCGTTTGCCGCCGGCCACGGCGTGGATCACCGAGCGGGCGCCGGTGACGGCGTCGCCGCAGGCGAACACGCCGGCGCGCGTCGTGCGCCCGGTGTAGTGGTTGGCCTCGAGGGTGTCCCACGAGGAGACCGTCAGCTCGTCGGCGTTGTCGCCGAGGTCGGGACGGTACGACAGCGCCGTGATGACGGTCGTCGCCGGGTGCTCGAAGCGCGAACCCTTGAGCTCGCGGGTCTTGCCGCGTTCGCGGTGCACGCGCACGCACTCGACGGCGTTCGGCTTGCCGCCGCGCGCGAGCTTGACCTTCTTCGCCCTCACGCCGAACTCGAAGGCGACGCCTTCGTCGAGGGCTTCGGCGAGGTCGCGCGCGCCGGCCTCGAGGCGCTCGCCGTCGTGCGGGGCGAGGACGGTGACCTTCTTCGCCCCGAGGCGGCGCGCGGTGCGCGCCGCGTCGAGCGCGGCGGTGCCGTCGCCGATGACGGCGACGTGGTCGGTGAGCCGCACCTTGCGGCCTTCGCGCACCTTGCGCAGCATGTCGAGGGCCTCGATGGTGGCCTCGACCCCGGGGATCGTCGCCCGGGCCTGCTGCCAGGCGCCGACGCCGAGGACGACGGCGTCGAAGCCGGCGTCGAGCAGGCCCTCGACGGTGACCTCGTACCCGACGGCCGTGTCGTCGACGAAGCGCACGCCGGCGTCCCAGAGCGGCTTCAGCTCGGCGTCGAGCACCTTCTCGGGCAGGCGGAACTCGGGGATGCTGTAGCGCAGCGAGCCCCCGGGCTTCTCGTTGGTGTCGTAGACCGTGACCTCGTGGCCGGACTCGGTGAGGTACCAGGAGGCGGCGAGGCCGGCCGGGCCGGCGCCGATGACGGCGACGCGCCGGCCGCTCGGCATGCCGGGGATCAGGGCCGCGGTGCCGTGGTCGGCGGCCGCCCGGTGCAGGGCGCAGATGGCGATCGGCTCGTCGACCTCGCCGCGCCGGCACTCGGGCTCGCAGGGCCGCGGGCAGATGCGCCCGAGGATGCCGGGGAAGGGCAGGTCGCGGCGCACGATCCACGCCGCCGCGGCCGGGTCGCCCTGCTCGAGCGCCGCCATGTAGGCGGGGATGTCGATGTGCGTCGGGCAGGCCTGCGTGCAGGGCGCCTCGCAGTACGAGTCGTGGTCCGACAGGTACATCTTGAGATAGCTCTCGCGCCGCGCGCGCACGCGCTTGGTGTCGGTCTTGACCTTGAGGCCGTCGCGCACCCAGGTGGTGCAGGCCGTCTGCAGCTTGTCGAGGCCGTCGACCTCGACGAGGCAGAGCCGGCAGGCGCCCCAGGCGGCCATGCCCTCCTCGTGGCAGAGGGCGGGGATGTCGATGCCGTTGCGGCGGGCGACGTCGAGGACGGTCTCGCCCGCCTTGGCGCTCAGGTTCCTGCCGTCGACCGTGAGGCTGACGGAGGCTTTGGTCCGCGTGCTCACTGCTGCCTCCCTTCAGCCGCCACGGGCACCGCCGCTTCGACGCGGACCGCGTCGAAGCGGCAGACCTGGCGGCAGGTGTCGCACTTGATGCAGAGCTTCTGGTCGATCTCGTGGAGCTGCTTGCGCTCGCCCGAGATCGCTTGAGTCGGGCAGGCGCCGAAGCAGACGTGGCAGCCGGTGCAGGCCTCGGCGTCGATCGCGTAGCGGATCAGCGGGCGGCAGACGCCGGCCGGGCAGTGCCGGTCGACGATGTGGGCCTCGATCTCGTCGCGGAAGTAGCGGATCGTCGACAGCACCGGGTTGGGGGCGCTGCCGCCGAGGGCGCAGAGCGAGCCCTCCATGATGTCCTCGGAGAGGCGCTCCATGCGCTCGATGTCGTCGAGCGTGCCCTCGCCGGCGCTTATGCGCTCGAGGATCTCGAGCAGGCGCTGGCTGCCGACGCGGCAGGGCACGCACTTGCCGCAGCTCTCCTCGGCGGTGAACTTGAGGAAGAACTTGGCGAAGTCGACCATGCAGGTCGTGTCGTCGACCACGACCATGCCGCCGGAGCCCATCATGGAGCCGGCGGCGACGAGGCTCTCGAAGTCGATCGGCTCGTCGAGCAGCTCGGCGGGCAGACAGCCGCCGCTGGGCCCGCCGAGCTGCACCGCCTTGAAGGTGCGGCCCGGCAGCATGCCGCCGCCGATATCGAAGATGACCTCGCGCAGGGTGGCGCCCATGGGCACCTCGACGAGGCCGCCGTTCACGATCTTGCCGGTGAGGGAGAAGATCTTCGTGCCCTTGCTCGTCGCGGTGCCCATGGCGGCGAACGCCTCGGCCCCGTTGAGCACGATCCACGGCACGTTGACGTAGGTCTCGACGTTGTTGAGGTTGGTGGGCTGGCCCCAGAGGCCCTGGGCGACGGTGCGGATGTGCTTGCCGCGCGGCATGCCGCGGTGCCCCTCGATGGAGGCGGTGAGCGCGGTGGACTCGCCGCAGACGAAGGCGCCTGCCCCCTGGTTGATGCGGATGTCGAAGCTGAAGCCCGAGCCCAGGACGTCGTCGCCGAGGAGCCCGCGCTCGCGCGCCTGCGCGAGCGCGTGACGCAGGCGCTCGACGGCGAACGGGTACTCGTGGCGCACGTAGACGTAGCCCTCGACGGGCCCGTTGCCGCCGCCGATGGCGAAGGCGGCGATGGTCATGCCCTCGATCACGGCGTGCGGGTTGCCCTCGAGCACCGAGCGGTCCATGAAGGCGCCGGGGTCGCCCTCGTCGGCGTTGCAGATCACGTAGTGCTTCTCGCCCGGGTTCTCGCGGCAGTAGCGCCACTTGCGCCCGGTCGGGAACCCGGCGCCGCCGCGCCCCCGCAGGCCGCTGGCCTCGACCTCGGCGATGACCGCCTCGGGGTCGTCGGCGCAGAGCACCTCGGCGAGGGCCGCGTAGCCGCCGTGGTTGAAGTAGTCGTCGATCGAGTACGGGTCGACCTTGCCGTTCAGGGCCAGGACGATGCGGCGCTGGCCCTGGTAGAACGGGATGTCGCCCTCGTGGGCCAGCGGCTCGTCGGTCCGCGGGTCGCGGTAGAGCAGGCGCTCGACCACGCCGTCGCCGACCACGCTGGTCTCGATGATCTCGGCGACGTCCTTGGGCTTGAGGCGCGGGTAGAAGAGGCCCTGCGGGCGGACGACCACGATGGGGCCCTCCTCGCAGAAGCCGTGACAGCCGGTCTCGACGACGGCGACCTTGTCGCTGAGGCCGCGCTCGGCGAGGGCCTTGTCGAGCGCCTTGCGCAGGGCGACGCGCCCCGAGGCGTGACAGGCCGTGCCGGCGCAGACGCGGATCTCGACCTTGTCGTCGCCGGCCAGGTAGGCGCCCTTGACGGGGGCCTTGGCGAGGGCTTTGCGGATGCGTGCGGCGCGCTGTGCGGCGTCGGTGGCCCTGGTGCTGGGCGGGGTCATGACGCCACCTCCGCCTTGCGCAGCTTGCGCACCAGCTTGCGCGCCTCGTTGGGCCCGACGCGCCCGTGGGTGTCGTCGTCGCCGACGCGGACCACGGGGGCGAGGGCGCAGGCGCCGACGCAGTTGACCGTCTGCAGGGTGAAGAGGCCGTCGGGGGTGGTGCCGCCGACGGGGACGTCGAGCTCCTGGGCGAAGGCCTCGACGACCAGCGGGGCGCCGGCCACGTGACAGGCGGTGCCCATACAGACGTCGATCACGTACTTGCCCACGGGCTCGAGGCGGAACTGGCTGTAGAAGCTGGCCACGCCGAAGACACGCGAGAAGGGCAGCTTCATCTCGTCGGCGATCGCCTCGAGCGTCGCGCGCGGCAGCCAGCCGAAGGCCTCCTGCGTGGCGTGGAACGCCTCGACCAGGCCGGAGCCCTCGCGGATGCGGGCGATGACGGGGTCGAACCTCGCCATCTCGATCTCGGGCTGCGCCGCCAGCGCCGCCGCGCGCTCGGCGTCGACGTCGAAGGGCAGGGTCTCGAACTCGGGGCAGTGGTCGACCTCGATGCAGTCGACCGGGCAACTGCGCTCGCAGAGCGTGCAGGCGTAGCAGCGCAGGCGGCCGTCCTTCTCCCTGACGAGGTCGAAGAGCCCGACCCCCTTGCGCTTGCCGACCAGCTCGCGCTTCTCGAAGTCGATACCCTGCAGGACCTCGTACAGGTGCGAGCCGGTCAGGGTGCCCCCTCCGTTGCCGTCACCGCCGTCCCTCTTCTTGGCCATCCGGGTCACCTCAGTCCTCGCGCAGGTTCAGGTAGCGCCGCTCGGTGGAAGTGCGGCGCTTGGCCTTGGCCGCCTTCTGCAGCGCGGCGAACGCCTGCTCGATGTTGTCGGGGAAGATGTCGCGGCCGCCGAGCCCGTAGATGAAGGGCAGGACCTGGGGGCGCGGGTCACTGTCGTAGAGCGCGGCCCGCACCTCGAGGAAGACCGGCCCGCCCTGGGCGCCGAACGAGTCGGCGCGGTCGAGCACGCCGACGACCCTGGCGCCCTTGAGCGCCTCGACGAAGGCCTTGACGGGGAACGGCCTGAAGACGCGCACCCGCACCATGCCGGCCTTGACGCCGCCCTCGCGCAGCTGGTCGACGACCATGCGCGTCGTGCCGGCCGTCGAGCCGACGACGACGATGGCGATCTCGGCGTCGTCCATGCGGTAGTCGTCGACCATGCCGTAGCGACGGCCGGACAGCTCCGCGTACTCGTCGGCGATCTCCTGGATCACGCCGAGGGCGCGGTCCATCGCGCGGTTCTGCGAGACCTTGTGCTCGAAGTAGAAGCCGTGGAGGCCGTCGAACGGGCCGACGGTCACCGGGTGCTTGGTGTCGAGCAGCGGGTGCACGGGCCGGTGGGGACCGATGAAGGCCTGCACCTGGTCGTCGGTCAGCATCTTGAGCGGGCCGATGGCGCCGCTGATGACGTAGCCGTCGAGCATCCCCATGACGGGGAGCTTCACGTCGTCGTGCTCGGCGATGCGTACCGCCTGGAGGCAGTTGTCGTAGGCCTCCTGGTGGTCCTCGCCGTAGAGCTGCACCCAGCCGGTGTCGCGGCCGCCCATCGTGTCGGAGTGGTCGCAGTGGATGTTGATGGGGCCCGAGAGGGCGCGGTTGACGGTGGTCATGACGAGCGGCAGCCGGTAGGACGCGGCGATGTAGAGGACCTCCCACATGAGGGCGAAGCCCTGGGAGGAGGTCGCCGTCATCGTCCGCGCGCCGCCGGCCGCCGCGCCGATCGCCGCGCTCATCGCAGAGTGCTCGCTCTCGGCGGTGAGGAACTCGGTGTCGACCTTACCGTCGGCGACGAACTGGGCGAAGATCTGCACGATCTCGGTCTGGGGCGTGATCGGGTAGGCCGCGACCACGTCGGGGTCTATCTGCCGCATCGCCTCGGCGACGGCCTCGTTGCCGGTGACGGCGAGCGTGTGGGCGTCGATCGTAGCCACGCTCACTCCTTCTCGTCGAGCTTCATCGTGATGGCGTCGGCGGGGCACTCGCGGGCGCAGATGCCGCAGCCCTTGCAGTGCTCGAGGTCGACGCCGACCGCCTTGCCGCCCTCGATCTTGATCGAGGCGTCGGGGCAGTAGAAGTAGCAGAGCATGCAGCCGTCGCACTTCTCGCTGTCGATCTCGGGGACGAAGGTGCGCCAGCCGCCGGTCTCGTTGTCGATCGAGTTGCCGGCCTCGGGGATCGTGGCCCCGAGCTCGTGACGGTCGGGGCCCCACTTCTCGAGGTCGCTGACGTCCCACTTCGGCTTGCGGCCCCTGGCGCCGCGCGCCGCGTGCGCCGCGCCGGGCTTCTGGCGCGCCGGGGCGGCCTTCGCGGCCGGGGCGGCCTTCGCGGCCGGGGCGGCCTTCTTGCGTGCGGGTGCGGGCTTCGCGGCGGCCGCCTTCTTCTCAGCGCTCATTCGCCCTGCACCTCCTCGTAGCTGCGTGTCAGGGCCTGGATGTTGCCCTCCACGACCTTGGGCGGGAACTTCTTGCCGAAGTCGGCGCGCATGAACTCGGCGACGTCTTCGATGGGGAAGAGGCCGGTGATGCGCGTCAGCGCCCCGACCATGGGCGTGTTGGGGATGGGGCGCCGGATGGTCTCGGTCGCGATGCGCGAGGCAGCTACCGTGAAGAGCCGGCGCCCTTCGACCCCGTACTTCTTGCGCAGCTCGGCGGGGCTCAGCTCGCTGTTGACCAGCACGACGGCGTCGTCGGGCGCGCCGCGCGTGACGTCGACGATGCTGAGGAGCGATTGGTCGAGCACGACGACGATCTGCGGGTGCTCGACGCCGGCGTACAGCTGGATCGGCTCGTTGCTGATGCGCGTGAAGGCGACGATGGGTGCGCCGGAGCGCTCGGGGCCGTACTCGGGGAAGGCCTGGAAGTACTTGCCCTGCCCCAGGCCGACCTCGGCCACCATCTTGGCGGCCGTGACCGCTCCCTGGCCGCCGCGGCCGTGCCAGCGGATCTCGGTCAGCGTGGTCGCCGGCGGCGTGGTCTTGCGGCTGGCAGTCGTCACCGTGTCACTCCTCTCCTCGGCGCACGTCGGCGCGGCCCACCAGGGCCCGGCCGAGCGTGAGCTCGTCGGCGTACTCGAGGTCGCCGCCCACCGGCAGGCCGCTGGCCGGCCTGGTGACGCGGACCCTCGCCGGCAGCAGGTCGGCCACGTACATGGCTGTGGCCTCGCCGGTCATGGTCGGGTTGGTCGCGATGATCACCTCGTCGATGCCGTCGTCGACGCGGCGCACGAGCTCGGCGATACGCAGGTCGCCGGGCTCGACCCCGTCGAGCGGCGAGAGCGCCCCGCCGAGCACGTGGTACAGGCCGCGGAACTCGCGCGTGCGCTCGATGGGGACGATGTCGGCGGGCTGCTCGACGACACAGAGCACGTGCGGGTCACGGCGCGTGTCGGCGCAGATCGTGCACAGCTCGCCCTCGGCGAGATTGAAGCAGCGGCGGCAGAAGCCGATCTTCTCCTTCACTTCGACGATCGACTCGGCCAGCGGCAGGATCTGCTCGGGACGCAGCTTGAGGATGTGGAACGCGAGGCGCTGCGCGGTGCGAGGGCCCACGCCGGGAAGCTTGGTGAGCTCGGCGATCAAACGCTCGATCGCGGGTGAATACACATGCACCGCCTTTGCATAGGTATGCAGTAACCGGCTTCAGGCCGCGCGATGCCCAGCAAGGTACGGCCGGGGTCGGGCGCGGGAGTCGATTCTACCCCGCCGGAGCACCCCGTCGCAAGGCGGGCGGCGGGGTGGGCGAGCGGCGGGCGCGGCGCGGCGCGCCGGACGGCTCGCGGGCACCGTGACACGGGACGAACAATGCGGAGCGACGGAGTCCTCTATGCAGACCAGTATCCGCTCGACGCGCGGCGCGACTCGGCGCGGGCAGCGGGGCCGGCCGCGGGGGAGACGGTCCGATCGGCGCCGCGCGGGCGAGGGCGGATCGACAAGGCCGATCCGCCGCGGCCGGCCGTCGGCGTCGACCGCCGGCGCGGCGCTCAGAACAGGCCGGGGATGTTGGGCAGGTCGAGGCCGCCCGTGGCGCCGCCGAGCCTCTCGGAGGCGAGCGCCTGCGCCGCCCGGAGCGCCTCGTTGGTGGCCGCGGTCACGAGGTCCTGGAGCATCTCGACGTCGTCCGGATCGACGGCCTCGGGCTTGATGCGCACCTCGCGGACCTCGAGCGAGCCGGTCATGACCACGGTGACCATGCCGCCGCCGGCGCTGGCCTCGACGGTCTCGTCGGCGAGCTGCTCCTGGGCCTCGGCCATCTTGCGCTGCATCTCCTGGACCTGCTTCATCATCTTCTGGTACTGGGGGTTCATGGCGACGGCACTCCTTACTGGTCGTCGGGCAGCTGCTCGGCGTCGAACGTCTCTTCGGCCATGCGGATCATCGCCGTGAAGTCGATCTCCTGCGGCGCGGCGGCGCTGGCCGGCTCCGCTGTGACGGCCTCGCTCGCCGGCGAGCCCGGCGCGAACCGTGGCTTCAAACGCCAGCCGAGGACCTCCTCGACGGCGTCGGCGAGGAGGTCGGCGTTGCCGGATTCGCTCGCCTTCTTGAGGGAGAACTCGGACGGCATCGTCACGACCAGCAGTTCGCCCTCGAGCGACGCCGGGCGGGCGTCGCGCAGCAGCGCGTAGAGCGGCACGCTGGTCGTCTGCACGCGCTGGCGGATGAGCTCCCAGGCACGGCGCACACGGTCGATCGTCGGCACGGAGGCGGCGTCGGGCGGCGCGGCCGGGGCCGCGGGGGCCGCCGCAGACGTGCCGGCCGGCGCTGCGGCCGCAGGGGCCGCCTCGGCCCGGGGTGTCGCAACCGCAGCCTCGGCTGTGCCAGCCTCGAGCGGGGGTGCCGCCACCGCAGCCTCGGCGGCTGTCCCAGCCTCTGGCGGAGACGCCTCCGCGTCCGTCCGGGGCATCGCGGCCGCGGGGGTCGCCGACTCCCCGGCGTCGGGGGATGTCGCCTCCGTCTTCGCGTCGGCGGCGGTCACAGTCGCGTCACCGGCAGCCGTCTTCGCTTCGGCGGCGGTCACGGCCTCGCCCGGTGCCGCCGCCGCGGCTTCGGCTGGAGCGGACGCCCCGGCCTCAGGGGCGACCTCGACCGCCGGTGGGGCCGGGGCCATCGCGGCGGTCTTCGCTTGAGCCCCCGTCGGCCGGTCGCTGGATGCCGTCGCGCTCGCCGGCGCCGCTCCGGCATGCGCTCTCGCCGCCGCGAAGCCGGCCGCGCCGCCCGCCGCCACGGCGGCCTCGAGGCGGCGCAGCCGCTCCTCGAGGCCGGCCGACGAGTGGTCGACCTGCGGCCGCGTCATCCTCACCAGCGCGAGCTCGAACTGCAGGCGCGGGTCGAGACCCTCGCGGATCTCGCGCTGTGCCTGGCCGAGGGTCTCGATCGCGTGCACGATCTCGCGCGGGTGAAGCTGGTGCGCCTGAGGCAGCAGGCGGTCGAGCGCCTGTTCGTCGAGCTCGACCGTCTGGCTCAGGGCGCGCAGCGTGCGCACGTCGTCGGCCGCCTCCTCGAGGTGTTGCAGCAGGAAGAGCTGGCGCAGGTGGCGCAGCAGGTCGCGGATGAACTGCGCGTAGTCGGTACCGGCGTCGGCGAGGCGCTGCACGAACTGCAGAGCCTCGGCGGTGTGGCGCTCGATGACGATGTCGGTGAGCTCGAAGAGGAGGTCGGCGTCGGTCACCCCGAGCAGGTCGAGCACCGCCGCCGGGGCGATCGCCCCCTCGCTGTAGGCGATGAGCTTCTCGAGCGTGCCGATCGCGTCGCGGAAGCCGCCCTGCGAGTGCCGGGCGATCTCGAGCAGGGCGGCGTCCTGGATCTCGACTGACGGCCCGCCGCGCTCGTCGTCGGGGCGGGCGTTCTCGTCGTCGACGATGCGCCGCAGCAGGCGGGCGATCTCGGGCGGGTGCGGGCGGTGGAAGTCGAAGCGCTGGCAGCGCGAGATGATGGTCTCGGGGATCTTGTGCGGCTCGGTCGTGGCGAGCACGAAGACGACGTTGGCCGGCGGCTCCTCCAGCGTCTTGAGGAGGGCGTTGAAGGCCTCCCTCGTGAGCATGTGGACCTCGTCGATGATGTAGACCTTGTGGCGGCCCTCGACCGGGGCAAAGGCGACGCGGTCGCGCAGCTCGCGGATATCGTCGATGCTGCGGTTGGAGGCGGCGTCCATCTCGATGACGTCGAGCGAGGTGGTCGCCGCGATCGTCTCGCAGCTGCGGCAGACGCCGCAGGGCGTCGCCGTCGGCCCGGTGACCGGGCGCTCGTCGGTGCCGGTGCAGTTGAGCGCCTTGGCGAGGATCCGTGCCGCGCTGGTCTTGCCCGTGCCGCGCGGCCCGGCGAACACGTACGCGTGGGCGACGCTGCCCGTCTCGACCGCGTTGCGCAGGGTGCGGGCGACGTGCTGCTGACCGACGAGCTCCTCGAAGGTCTGGGGGCGGTACTCGCGGTAGAGCGACCGTTTCATGGGAGCCCGAGTCTACTTCACGGGTCGGCGGGAGAGAACCCGGTGGGCGATGGCCTCGCAGGCGACGCGGACGCCTCTCGGGAGAAGGTCGCCCGACGGGAAGAAAGCCGGCCGCACAGCCGGAGAGAAGCCGGCCGCGCAGCCGGAGAGAAGCCGGCCGCGCACCCGCCGTCGAAGCACGTCCCCCGAGCGTCCCTGCCGGCAGCAAGCTCCGGTCAGGCACCCCCACGGCACATGGAAGTGCCTGCTTAGCGCTGCTTCCTCCCGGACCTGACGCGGTTCGCAGGGTTCCATTGCGCGGGACCCGACCATCGACGCCGCACACCGGCCGACAGCCTCACAGGACGGCCCCTCGGGCGGGGATTCAGCCCCGCTGTAGCGGATTGCGGGTACAGGGCACCGCTGGCTCCCCGCCTAGCGCGGCCGAGGGGCTAGTGTACGCGCGGCGGGAGGGCGGCGCAACGCGGCGGCGTTCTCGCCGGGCAGCGGGGCGGCGCGACGCGACGCCGTTCTCGCCGGGTGGCGGGGCGACGCGCCGCGCCGCCGTCCCCGCCGCGCCGCCGTCCCCGCCGTCCCCGCCGTCCCCG
>DATHSP010000209.1:0-4812 GCA_035464075.1 Thermoleophilia bacterium
GAGACCACGCTGAGGTACCCGATGGTGGTCGCCGCCGTGTAGAGCACATTGGCGAGCATGGCCAGCACCCCCACGGCGACGAACGCCGGAAGGGCACGTCGCGGCATCTCCAGGCGGGGCCGGCGCAGCACGACGTAGGCCAGGATCGCCCCCGTCGCCCCGAGGCGCACGCCGAAGACCGACCAGTACACATCCTCACGCCCGCCGAAGGTCAGGGCCAGCATCACGACGCCGAAGCACGTCGCCGAGCCCACGGCGTACAGCACGCTGCGCAGGCTGGTGTGCCGCACACTGCGCGCCTCCACGCGTGAGCTCAGCACGATGCCGGCGATGGCGAGGGTCATGCCCACGTACTGGAGCGCCCGCAGGCTCTCACCAGAGGCCAGACCCACGAGCACCGGCACCAGGACGCCGGCGTTCGCGATCGGTGCGACGACGCTCATCGTGCCCGACGAGAGCGCGTGGTAGTAGAGGACGGCGGCCGCGGCCAGCGCGAGGCCGCCCAGCAGCGCCACGAGCAGCGAGCCGGGGCGGGTGAGCGGCGATCCCAGGACCACGACGAGCCCGCCGGCGAAAAGCAGTGCGGCCGGCTGGCTGACGGCGAGCACCGACCACACGGAGCGACGCCGGGACTGAAGCCCGGCGATGAAGTCCGACGAGCCGTAGCAGAAGCTCGACGCCAGCGCGAGGAGCGCGGCCAGCATGTCGCAGGTCTCCTTTCGGACGCGGGCGTTCGTCGGCGCGAGCGGCGGCGCGCGCCGCGCGACGCGACCTCGCCCGCCTCAGGCCCCGCGACGCGATCTCGCCCGTCACGCGCCCTGCCGCGCCGGCACGGCTGGCTCAGGCCGGCCGGCCCTCCGCCGTCGCAGACTCGGCCGGCGCTTCGGCGAGCTCCGCCGCTGCGGCCGCGTCCGCCGCTGCGGCGGCCACCGCGACCACGCCGGCCGGCCCCTCGAAGGCGCGTGCCAGGGTGGCCGGCCGCGGCGCCGGCGTGACGAGGCTGACGAGCGGTGTGATCGCCAGCGAGACGAGCATGGTGAGCACGGCGATCACCGGCACGTAGCCCGAGGTCGCAGGGTCGGCCGCGTAGCGGTAGCCGAGGCTGAGCATGATCGTGAGCGCCACGGCGATGTTGACCCACACCGCCGCCGCGCTGACACGCCGCCAGAAGAGACCCCAGACGAACGGGCCGAGGAAGCAGCCGGCGACGGTGCCCCACGACAGTGCCATCAGGTTGAGGATGAGCTGCCACTGCTGCTGGGCGATGACCACCGAGAGCACGACGAAGAGCACGATGAGCCCCCGCATCAGCAGCACCGACGAGCGCCGCCCGAGGTCGCGCTTCACCTCGCCCTTGATGAGGTCGATGGCGATCGCCGACGCTGAGATCATGACCAGCCCGGCGAGCGTCGACATCGAGGCCGAGAGCACGAGCAGCAGGATGACCGCGACGAGCATCTCGGGCAGAGCCTCGGTGAGCACGACGGGGATGATCTCGTCGAAGCGCTTCTCGGCGGCGAGCTCCGGGACGCCCGGGAAGAGACGGCTCAGGGCGCCGGTGTAGTAGGCGCCGAAGGTCATGAGCGCCGCGAACACGGTCGAGATCACGATCGCCGGGCGCACGACCTTCTCGTCGCGGATGGCGTAGAACTTGTGCACCATCTGCGGCAGCCCCCACACCCCGAGGCTCGTGAGCAGCACGAGCGAGAGCAGCACGACGGCCGGGGACTGGAGGAAGGCCTCCCAGGAGAACGGCGACAGGTTCCACGGCGGCCACGCCTCGACGGTCGCCGGCGCCGCCGCCTCGAGCTTGTCGACGGCGGCGCCGAAGCCGCCCACTTCGGGGGCGCGCACCACGTACCCGACCATCATGATCACGCCCACGACCATGACCAGACCCTGGATCAGGTCGTTGCGGGCGACGGCGATGTAGCCGCCGAGCACGAGATAGACGGCGGTGAGCGCCGCCATCACCCAGAGGGCCAGCGTGTAGTCGATGCCCAGGACCTCGTCGAAGAGGTACCCCAGGCCCGAGTAGACCGAGGCGGAGTACGGGACGAGGAAGACGAAGATGACGATCGCGGCCGCGGGCTTGAGCCAGCGGGAGTCGAAGCGCACGGCGAGGAACTCGGGCATGGTCATCGCCCCGAGCCGCTCGGTCATCACCCGCGTGCGCTTCGCCAGCACGAGCCAGGCCAGCAGCGTGCCGAGCAGGGCGTTGCCGACAACGATCCACAGCGACGAGAGGCCGAAGCTGTAACCGACCTTGCCCGCGTAGCCGACGAAGAGCACGGCGCTGAAGTAGGTCGTGCCGTAGGCGAAGGCCGAGAGCCAGGGGCCCACGTCGCGGCCGCCGAGGAAGAACTCGCCCACGCTGCGCGTGCGCCGCCGGCTGTGGATGCCGACGCCGACGAGCACGATGACGAACACCGCGATGACGAGGTAGGTGGCCAAGCCGACTCCTGTCGCCGAGCCTCGGGGCCGCACCCGTTCGGGCGCCCATGAGGCGGTGCCGCGCGGATGCTACAGGAGTGCGCAGGGGTGCGCAAAGCGCGGCGAGCGGAGTGGCCCGGGGCGCTCACGCGCCCCGGGCCCGTGTCTCGTCACTCGTACTGGATGGCCTGCAGGATGTCGATGCGCGCCGCGCGCCGCGCCGGCAGGATCGCCGCTACCACACCGACGATGACGGCCACGACGACAAAGACGCCGAGCTGCGCCCACGGCACCGCGAAGGTGATGCCCTGCTCGGCGAAGCGAATGGTGATGACGTAGGCGAACGCGATGCCGACAGCGATGCCGAGCACGGCCCCGATCACTGAGGTGATGACGCTCTCGTACCGCACGGTGCTGCGCACCTGGCCGCGCGTGCTGCCGATGGCACGCACCATGCCGATCTCGCGTGTGCGCTCGTAGACCGAGAGCACCAGCGTGTTGACGATGCCGAAGAGCGAGATGACGACGCTCATCGCCAGCAGCACGTAGAGCAGGGTGAGCAGCTGGTTGACCTGCCCCACGATCGAGTCCTTGTACTCGGCCGCCGTCTGGACCTCGGCCGTGGGCAGGTCGGCGAGCGCCGCCTCGAGCGCCGCCTTGCCCTCGCCCGCGGCGACGTCGGCGGCGGCGCGACCCAACACCATGTAGAGCTGCCGGGTCGGGAAGAGCGCATCCCAAGCAGACAGACCGGCGACCATCCCCGTGTTGAGCATCAGCGGGTCGCGGTACTCGCCGAGCATCTCGAGGCGGGCCGTAGCGCCGTCGATCGTGAGTACCTCGATGCGGTCGCCGACGGTCACTCCCAGACCTGCCGCGGTCTGCTCCTCGACGACCACGCCCTCCGTGCCCAGCTGCCCGAGGAGCTCGTCGCTGCCGTCCCCGAGCCACTCGAACTGCCACACCCGCGGGAACAGGAAGGTGTCGACGCCGTAGAGGATGATGAGGTCGTCCCCCTCCGCCTGCACCTGCTCGCCGTACACGCCTGCCGCGACCTCGAGCGCCGGCGTGCCCTGCGCCCTCCGCTCGACCTCCGCCGGCATGGGCATGAAGTTCTGGCCCGCGACGACGTAGTCTGCCTGGACGGTCCGGTCGAAGCTGTCGACGAACGAGCTCTTGAGGCCTTGGGCGAACACGGCCACGAAGACGACGACCCCGAGGCCGATCATGAGCGCCGAAGCCGTAGCCGCCGTGCGCCCCGGGTTGCGCTGCGTGTTGTCCCGGGCGAGGCGGCCGCTGATCGGCGACAGCTTCTGCAGCGGCCAGCCGACCGTCCTCGCGACCGGCCCGACGAAGTAGCGCGACAGGAGCGCGACGGCGAAGAACACGAGCACCGCGCCGGCGGCGATCTGCAGCAGCCGGGTCGTCGTGTCGGCGGTACCGTACATACCCCAGAGCATGAAGCCGGCGCCGGTCGCGACGGCTCCCGCGGCGAAGTAGGGGGTGTACTTCGCGAAGCGCGACGGCGGCAGCGTCGCGCCCTCCTGCAGCGCGGCCACGGGAGGCACACGCGTGGCCCGCACGGCGGGCGCCAGCGCCGAGAGCACCGTCACCGTGATGCCGACGAAGAGTGCGACGACGATCGTGCGCGGCTCGAGCGCGACGTCCCCGCGAGGGATGTCCGCGCCGGCGGCCTTGAAGAGCTGGTTGAGTCCCGCAGCCACGCCGAGACCGGCGAAGAGCCCGACGATCGAGGCCAGCACGCCCATGAGCAGCGCCTCGCCGGTGATACTGAGCAGGACCTGACGACGCGAGGCGCCGAGGGCGCGCAGCATCGCGAGCTCGCGACGCCGCTGGGCCACGGTCATCGAGAAGGCGTTGAAGATGATGAACGCGCCGACCAGCACCGCGACCCCGCCGAAGGCGAGGAGGATGGGCGTGAGGAACTGCCCGATCGCCTCGCTGATCTGCCGCGTCTGGTCGGCGGCAGCCTCCTCCGACGTCTTCACGTCGGCGTCGTCGGGCAGCACCGCGTCGATGCGTCGCGCCAGGTCCTCGGGCGAGGTGCCGCGGGCCGCCTGCACGTCGATCTGCGACACGCGGCCCTCGAGGTCGAACCAGCGCTGGCCGTCCTCGAGCGTCGTCACGATCAGCAGCGACCCGCCAAGCGATGCGGCGCTGCCGAAGCGGAAGATGCCGGCGACCCTGACCCGCTCCGACCCAGCCGGCGTGATCACGTCGAGCTCGTCGCCCAGACCGAGACCCTGGCCTTCGGCGAGACCTTCGATGATGGTGACCTCACCGCTCGCCTCCGGGAGCCGGCCTTCGATCAGCGCAGTGCTGCTGGTCTCGATCGGGGTCGCCGAGAAGAACAGCGTCGGG
>DATHSP010000210.1:0-2199 GCA_035464075.1 Thermoleophilia bacterium
GAGGTCACCGGCGACGAGGCCAAGACCGACGCCTTCATCGAGCAGATGCGCGCCTTCGGCGTGCTCGACCTGATCCGCACCGGTCGGGTGGCGCTCCCCCGGACCGCCCCCCGCAACGGCGCCGCCGGCGCCGCTGGCGCCGACGACCGCAACGCATCCCGCAACCGCGCCGCCTGACGCGCACCAAGGAGATCATCCGATGGCCACCATCTACTACGACGACGACGCCAACCTCGCCCACCTCGACGGCCATACCATCGCCGTGATCGGCTACGGCTCGCAGGGCCACGCGCACGCGCTCAACGCGAAGGACAGCGGCATGGACGTGGTCGTCGGCCTGCGGCGGGGCTCCGCCTCGTGGGCCGATGCCGAAGCCGCGGGCCTGCGCGTGCTCGAGGTCGACGAGGCCGCCGCCGCCGGCGATCTGGTCATGGTCCTGCTGCCGGACGAGGTGCAGGGCGCCGTCTACCGCGAGCGGATCGCCCCCAACCTGCGGCCCGGCAACGCCCTGCTCTTCGCTCACGGCTTCAACGTGCACTTCCACCAGGTGGTCGCGCCGGAGGGGGTCGACGTGTTCATGGTCGCGCCCAAGGGCCCCGGGCACCTGGTGCGGCGCACGTTCGCGGAGGGCGGCGGCGTGCCCTGCCTGTTGGCGGTCCACCAGGACGCCACCGGCACCGCGATGCAGCGCGGCCTGGCCTACGCCAAGGCGATCGGCGGCACGCGCGGCGGCGTGCTCCTCACGAGCTTCCAGGAGGAGACCGAGACCGACCTCTTCGGCGAGCAGGCCGTGCTCTGCGGCGGCGTGACCGCGCTCATGCAGGCGGGCTTCGAGACGCTCGTCGAGGCGGGGTACCAGCCCGAGATCGCGTACTTCGAGTGCGTGCACGAGATGAAGCTCATCGTCGACCTGATCTACGAGGGCGGCTTCGAGCGCATGCGCTACTCCGTCTCGAACACTGCGGAGTACGGCGACTACGTCACCGGGCCGAAGATGGTCACCGACGAGACCCGGGCCGCGATGCGGGGCGTGCTGCGCGACATCCAGCAGGGCGTGTTCGCCCGCGACTTCCTGCTCGAGAACCAGGTCGGCCAGCCGCGCCTCAAGGCGCAGCGCGCCGCGACCGGCGCGTCGCAGGTCGCCGAGGTCGGCGCGCGCCTGCGCAAGATGATGCCGTTCATCGCGGGCAAGGGCAAGTGAGCGCGGCCGGCGCCGGCGTGGGTCGTCGGCTAGGCCGGCCGGGCTGACCCGGTCGGCCCGGCACGACCCGCCCCACGACCCGACCCCGCGCCGGTCCCGACCGGCCCTCCCCGGAGGCACCCCGCATGGCCCACATCCGCATCTTCGACACGACCCTGCGTGACGGCGAGCAGACGCCCGGCGTCGCCCTCAACACGGCGCAAAAGGTCGAGATCGCCAGGCAGCTCGCGCGGCTCAACGTCGACGTCATCGAGGCCGGCTTCCCGATCACCAGCGCCGGCGACTTCGAGGCCGTCCAGCGCATCGCCCGCGAGGTGCGTGGCCCGATCGTCTGCGCCCTCGCGCGCACGGCCAGGGCCGACATCGAGCGGGCCGGACAGGCGATCGAGCCCGCGCAGGCCGGCCGCATCCACGTCTTCACCTCGGGCTCGAAGATCCACCTCGAGCACATGCTGCGCAAGAGCGAGGACGAGGTCGTCGCCGCGACGATCGACGGCGTGCGCTACGCGCGCGAGTTCACCGACGACGTCCAGTTCTCGGCGCAGGACTGCACCCGCAGCGAGCTCGCCTTCCTGAGCCGGCTCTACCGCGCCGCGGCCGAGGCCGGGGCCACCACCCTCAACGTGCCCGACACCGTCGGCTACGGCATGCCCGAGGAGTACGGCGGCCTGATCCGTGCGCTGATCGCGGCCCTGCCGCGCGCCGAGGGGCTGCACTTCTCCACCCACTGCCACGACGACCTCGGGCTGGCGGTCGCCAACTCCCTGGCCGCCGTCGGTGCCGGCGCCACGCAGATCGAGTGCACCCTCAACGGCATCGGCGAGCGCGCCGGCAACGCGTCGCTCGAGGAGGTCGTCATGGCGCTCGAGACGCGCAAGGACTTCTGGGGTCACCAGACGCGGATCGACACCCGCGAGCTCTACCGCGCGTCGCGCATGGTCAGCATGTTCACCGGCGTATCGGTCTCGCCGAACAAGGCGGTCGTCGGTGACAACGCC
>DATHSP010000211.1:0-17465 GCA_035464075.1 Thermoleophilia bacterium
CGGCGCCGCTCCTCGCACTCGGCGCGCAGACGCGCCTGCTCGGCCGGGCTCAGCTCGGCGGGATCCGACCGCCGGTCCCGGCGACCCTTCCCCGCCTTGCCGCCGCCCGCGCCGGCCCCGGCGTCATCCGGGCGGCGTCGCATGGCTCCTCAGGTAGTCCTCGAGGATCACGGCGGCGCCGCGGGCGTCCAGCGCCGCGGTGCCCCCGCGGCGCTGGGCGACCGTAGTGGTGAAGCGCTCGTCGTAGAGAGTGACGTCGTACGAAGTGGCTTCTGCGAGGCGCCGGGCGAACGCTCGTGCGCGAGCCGCCTGCGCGTGCTCACGGCCGTCGAGCGAGACCGGCAGGCCCACGACGACCACGTCGGGCGCCTCCTCGGCGAGCGACTCGAGGAGCCGGGCGAAGCCGTCGGGCTGGTCGACGCGCTCGACCACGCCGACCGGGCGCACGATGGTACCCGTCGGGTCGCTCGCGGCGACGCCCGTACGGACCTGCCCGTAATCGAGGGCCACGACGCGCACTCAGGCGCCCAGGATCGCCGCCACCTGCTCGAGGCCGGCCGCGACCGCGGCCTCGGCGCCCTCGGCCCGTGGCCCGGAGCCGCGAGCGAGCGTCGGCCGCCCGCCGCCGCGACCCTCGACGTGGGGCAGCATGGCCTGCAGGACGTCGTCGGCCTTGAGGCCGCGCCCCACGGCGCCGTCGCCGGCGGCGACGAGCAGCGCGGCGCGGCCCTCGACGGCCGCGGCGAGCACCACGACGGCGTCGGGGTGACGCTCGCGCGCCGCGTCGGCGAGTGCGAGCAGTTCGTCGGCCTTGGCGACACCGGTCAAGGCGGCGCCCACGACGGGCACGCCGCCCGCCTCGCGGCGGGTCTCGAGGAGCTCGTCGAGGCGGCCGCGGGACTCGCCCGACTGGGCGGCCTCCAGCTCGCGCTCGAGCTCGGCGACGCGCTCCTGCAGCTTCTCGACGGCCACCGGCAGGCGGTCGGGCTTCACGCGCAGCGTCTCGGCGAGGCCGTCGTAGGCGGCCTCGAGCCCGCGGTAGTGCTCGATGGCCCGGGCCGAAGTCACGGCCTCGAGACGCCGGGTGTTGGCGCCGATGGACTGGCTCGCGGTCAGCTTGAAGACGCCGATCTGTGAGGTGGAGGAAACGTGCGTGCCGCCGCAGAGCTCGCGGCTGAAGTCGTCGATCTCGAGGACGCGCACGAACTCGCCGTACTTCTCCTCGAAGAAGGCGATGGCGCCGACCTCCTTCGCGAACTCGCGCGTGGTCACGAACGGACGCACCGCGTGGTTCTCGACGATACGCCGGTTGACCAGGTCCTCGATCTGGCGGAGCTGCTCGTCGGTCGGGCGGCTGCGGACGGTGAAGTCGAAGCGCAGCCGCTCGGGCGACACGTACGACCCCGCCTGTCGCGCCTCCTCGCCGACGATCAGGCGCAGGGCGTTGTGCAGCAGATGGGTGGCGGTGTGGTTGCAGGCGGTCTGGTGGCGGCGGACCGCGTTGACCATCGCCTTGGCTCGCTGTCCCTGGACGACGGTGCCTTCGGTCGGCCGCGCCACGACCACCTGGTCGTCGTCGAAGCGCACCACGTCGTCGACCTCGAGCTTGCCGGTGTCGGTGTGGACCCAGCCATGGTCGGCGACCTGGCCCCCGCCCTCGGGGTAGAAGGGCGACTCGGCGAGCTTCAGGGCGACCCGCCCGTCACCGAGCTGCGCCAGCGCGCGCACCACGGTGTAGACCTCGAGCCGGTCGTAGCCGACGAACTCGGCCGGCAGGTCGGCGGAGCGGCGCTGGAACTCCTCGAGCTCGCCGGGGCCGCCGCCGAAGGCGCCGGCCTTCTGCGCCGCCCGGGCGCGCTCGCGCTGCTCGCGCATCAGCGCCTCGAAACCGGCCTCGTCGACCCCGACCTCGGACTCGAGGGCGATCTCGCGCGTGAGGTCGAAGGGGAAGCCGAAGGTGTCGTGCAGCTCGAAGGCGACCTCGGCCGGCAGCTCGGCGCCGCTGTCGCGGGCACGGCGGAGGGCCTCGTCGAGGATGCTCATGCCCTGCTGCAGCGTGCGGCGGAAGCGGGACTCCTCCTCGCCGACGGCGGCGACGATCTCGTCGCGGCTCGCCACCAGCGCAGGGTACGCCTCACCCATGAGCTCGACGACGCGCGCGCAGAGGCGGGCGAGGAACGGCTCGTCGATGCCGATCGCCACGCCCTGCTGCACGGCGCGGCGGATGATGCGCCGCAGCACGTAGCCGCGCCCTTCGTTGCTCGGCACCACGCCGTCCATGACGAGGAAGGCAGCGCCTCGAGCGTGCTCGGCCATGGTCTGCAGGGCACGCACGATCGCCGCCGAGCCCTGCGCGTCGACACCGGCGAGCTCGGCGCCCTGGGCGATGAGGGGCGCGAAGAGGTCGGTCTCGAAGACCGTGACCACCCCCTGGGTCACGGCGGCGATGCGCTCGAGGCCCATGCCCGTGTCGATGCTCGGCTTGGGCAGCGGCGCGAGCGCCCCCTGCTCGTCCATCTCGTACTGCACGAACACGAGGTTCCAGTACTCCATGAAGCGGTCGCAGTCGCAGCCCGGCGCGCAGTCGGGCCCCCCGCAGCCGACCTCGGGGCCCATGTCGAAGTAGAGCTCGGAGCAGGGCCCGCAGGGCCCCGCGGGGCCGACCGGGCCCCAGAAGTTGTCCTTGCGCCCGAGGCGCACGATGCGCTCCTCGGGGATGCCGCGCTCGACCCAGAGCCGCACGGCCTCGTCGTCCGACGGCACCGTCTCGTCGCCGCCGAAGGTGGTGACCCAGACGCGGCCGCGGTCGATGCCGAGCTCGTCGGAGAGCTCGAGCGCCCAGTCGACGGCCTCGGTCTTGAAGTAGTCGCCGAACGAGAAGTTGCCCAGCATCTCGAAGAAGGTGAGGTGACGCGCCGTCTTGCCGACGTTCTCGATGTCGTTGGTGCGGAAGCAGCGCTGCGCGGTCGTGATGCGCGTCGCCGGCGGGGTCTCGACGCCGAGGTAGTACGGCTTGTACTGCTGCATCCCCGCACTGGTGAAGAGGACGCTGGGGTCGCCCGCCGGCACGAGGCCGGCCGGCTCGCCGGCCAGGTGCCCGCGGGCGACGAAGAAGTCGATGAACCGGGTGCGGATGTCGGCGGCGTTCACGCTGGGGCCCTCTCGATGGTCGCGGTGGTCTCGATGCTGGCGCTGCGGGCGTCCGTCACTGCTCGCCGGAGACCCGGGAGACCTCGGGGCGGTCGAGGTCGCCGATCTCCTCCCTGAGCTTCTCCAGCGAGCGGCGGATCAGGCGCGAGACGTGCATCTGCGAGATGCCGACGCGCTCGGCGATCTGGGACTGCGTGAGGCCCTCGAAGAAGCGCAGGTGGAGGATGTAGCGCTCGCGCTTGTCGAGCTTGGCGAAGCCCGGGGCGAGCGTCGTGCGGTCCTCCATCGTCTCGTAGGCGGCCTCGGGGCCGCCCAGGTAGTCGATGAGGCCCGCGTCCTCGTCGCCGCTCTCGGAGTTGGGCGACGCCTGCAGGGAGATGGAGTTGTAGGCCTGGCTCGTCTCCAGCGCCTCGAGCACCTCTTCGGGCGTGGCGCTGGCGGCCTCGGCGAGCTCGTTGATGGTCGGCGAGCGCTGCAGCTTGGGCACGAGCTCGTCGATCACCTTGTTGAGGCGGATGTTGAGCTCCTGCAGGCCGCGCGGCACACGCACCGACCAGCCCTTGTCGCGGAAGTAGCGCTTGATCTCGCCGACGATGTTGGGCGTCGCGTAGGTCGTCAGCTCGACGCCCCGCGTCAAGTCGAAGCGGTCGATCGCCTTGATGAGGCCGATGGCGCCGACTTGGACCAGGTCGTCGAAGTGCTCGCCGCGGCTCGCGTAGCGGCGGGCCAGCGAGCGCACGAGCGGCAGGTACATGGTGATGAGCTGCTCGCGCGCCTTGCGGTCACCGTGCAGGTGGTAGCGCCTCAGCAGGTACTGGTCGAGCTTCTCCGACTCGTCGCGGCCGCGGCCGGTGAAGGCCGGAGCGACCGGCGTGGTCTCCTCGTCGTCGTCCTCGTCGCGGAAGCGGCGAGGCTGGCCCGGTAGACTGCCCAGGTCGAGCGGGTCGCTCGGGCGCCTGTCGTCGCGCGGTGTCACCCCGGTCGCCTGCCCTTGATCATCGTCACGCAGAAGCCGTCGCCGTCGTCGTCGACGGCGAAGGAGTCGACCGTGCTGCTCAGCAGGCGGCAGAGGTCGAGGCAGGCGGCGCCGTCGGGCGCCCCCTCGAGACGGTGCCGCAGGTCGGGCGAGCGGTAGGGGCCCGCGACCACGTGCAGCGTGTCGCCGACGATGGCCATCTCGACCGACCACGACTCGAGGCCCTCGCTGTCGCCGGCCGCACGCAGGAGCTCGGTGGCCGCCAGCGACAGGTCTTCGAGCTCTTCGAGCGAGAAGTCGAGCCGCACGGCGAGACCGCCCAGCAGCATGCGCAGGGTCGGCAGGGCGGTGACGGCCGCCGGGACCTCCAGGCGGATGGACTCGCGCATCTCGGGGCTCACTGCGTCGGGGCCGCCGGGTGGCTCCCGCTCTCGAGCTGCCGGGTGAGCTCGGCCTCGCGGGCGCGGGCCGCGATGAGGCCCTCGTCGACGGCGCGCTTCGAGCGCTCGCGCACGTCGTCGGCGAACCGCTGGACGTCGCCGGGCAGGGCGAGCAGGACCTCGACGTACCCGGCGCCGGTGGCGTCGTGCTTGCGCTTGGCGTAGTAGCCGACCGCGGCGGCGGCGAGCGCGGCGCCCAGGGCAGCTCTGCCGAGGAAGCTCACGAGGGCGATCCCTCCTCGGGCTCGTCGGCGGCGGCCGCCGGCTCTTCGGCGACGACGACGGGCTCGTCGGCGCCGGTCGCGGACCCTTCGGCCGCGGTGGTCGCCTCGTCGGCGACGGCCGCGGACTCCTCGGCGAACCCAGGCTCGGACGGGGCGGTCGCGGGCGGCGCCTCCCAGGCCGGCGATGTCTCCCAGCCCGGCGCCGCCGTGGCCGACGCCGCGCCCGTCTCGGCGTCGGCGGAAGCACCCTGGTCGCGCCGCAGGAAGCTGCTCACGGCCTGCTGCACGCCGCTCCCGAAGGCCGCTGCCTTCTTGGCCGGCGTCTGCAGCGCCGAGTCGACCGCGCTCACGAGCCCGTTGACCTTGTCGGTCATGTCGGCCACGTCGCGGGTGATCTCGTCGACGTTCTGCAGGCTGCCGTTGACGCCGTCGAGCGTCTCGCCCGACTTGCGCAGCAAGGGCACGGCCTCACGGTCGATGTCTTCGAGCATCTTGTCGGCGCGGCCGAGCACGTTGCCGACGCGGAAGAGCGCGTAGGCCAGCGCGACGGCGACGACGACGAAGAAGAACGCAAGCGCGTAGTAGAAGACCTCTGAGGCTGTGACGAGCACCACGGTTGTCGCGTCCACGCTGCTCTCCTCTCCGCGGGGGCGTCTGCCGGATACCCGGCGAACCTTATCATACCCCCTCTCCGCGACGGCCCCCAGTGGCGGCGGGGGCGGCGTTCGGCGCGCGAAGCTCAGGCGGTCTCGGGCGGCGGCACCGGTCGGCGCGCGAAGCTCAGGCGGTCTCGGGCGGCGGCTCGTCGAGCACGCCGCCGCCCACGACGCGCGCGCCGCGGTAGAAGACGGCCGACTGGCCGGGCGCCGGCGCCGCGAACGGGGTCTCGAGCCCCACGAGCAGACGCCCGTCCGCCTGCTGCTCGAGCGTGCTCACGGGCACGGCCGACGACCTGTACCGCAGCTGCACGAGGAGTGTCGTCTCATCGTCGTCGGCCGGGGACGCAGGGCCGCCGGCCACGGCGGCCGGGGACGCAGGGCCGCCAGCGACGGCGCCCGGACTCGCCGTCTCGTCCCGCCCGATCCCCCGGTCGACGACGTCGCGGACCAGGACGCGCCGCACCGCCAGGTCGTCGGCGCGGCCGATCACGACCTCGTTCGTGTCGGCGCGGCGTGAGATCACATACCAGGGCCCGTCCGGGACCTCGATGCCACGCCGCTGCCCGACGGTGAAGTTCCAGTGCCCGTCGTGCTCGCCCAGGATGCGGCCGTGGCGGTCGCTGAAGCGTCCCTTCCGCGGCTCGATGCCCCGCGAGGCGAGGAAGCGCCGGTAGCCCTCAGGGGCGAAGCAGACCTCCTGGCTCTCCGGCTGATCGGCGGTCGCGAGAGCGAGCCGTCGCGCGACCGCCCTGATCTCGTCCTTGGTCGCGCCGCAGAGCGGCAACTCGAGGCGCTCGAGGGTCTCCTCCCCGAGCATCCAGAGCATGTACGACTGGTCCTTGGCACGGTCGGCGGCGCGGCGCACGTAGGGACGCCCGCCGCGACGCACGAGGCACGCGTAGTGCCCGCTGGCGACACCGTCCAGGCCCAGATCCGCCGCCCGGCGGGCGAGCAAGGCGAAGCGCCGCCGGTTGCACACGACGCATGGGTTGGGTGTCTCGCCGGCGAGGTAGGCAGCCGCAAAGGGCTCGACGACGGTCCGGGCGAAGCCCTCCTCGTCGTCGAGCACCTCGAACGGGGCGCCTGCGGTGGCCGCGGCGACGCGGGCGCGGCGGAGTCCCTCCGCCGAGCCGCCGCCGCGACGGTCCGCTCCGCCCCACAGGCGCAGATGGACGGCGTGGACCACGTGGCCCGCGGCCTTCAGGAGGTGCAGGGCCACGGCACTGTCCACACCGCCGCTGACGGCGACGAGCAGCGAGCGCCGATCCGCCTGGGATGTCGCGGGAGGCACCCCCGGCCTCACGCGGCGCGGGGATGCGCGCGCCGGAGCTCTTCGACGATGGGCGGAAACACCTCGAGGAAGCGGTCGACCTCCTCGGCCGTGCTCCCGTGCCCAAGGCTGAGTCGCAGGCTGCCGCGCGCCTCGTCGGGGCTCAACCCCAGGGCGACGAGGACGTGGGACGGCTCGCCGGCGCCCGAGGCACAAGCCGGGCCGCCGGCGGCCATGACGCCGGCGGCGTCCAGACGCAGCACGAGCGCCTCGCTCTCGACGCCGGAGACGGCGAGGCAGGCGTTGCCCGGCAGGCGGAGCCGGCGGGGGCCCAGCAGGCGTACCCCGGGCACGGCGACGAGGGCGCCGTCGATCAGGCGGTCGCGGAGCGCCTCGAGGCGCGGCCTACGCTCCGCCATCTCGGCCCGCGCCAGGCGCGCCGCCGCGCCGAGGCCGACGATCCCGGGCACGTTCTCGGTGCCGGAGCGTAGGCCCCGCTCGTGGCCGCCGCCGTGCAGGAGAGGAGCGAGCTTCGTGCCGCGACGCACGTAGAGGGCACCCACCCCCTTCGGCCCGTAGAACTTGTGCCCGGACAGACTGAGCAGATCGACGCCGAGCGCGCCGACGTCGACCGGCAGCGCGCCGACGGCCTGCACGGCGTCCGTGTGGAAGGGCACGCCGTGCTCGTGCGCGAGGCGTGCCAGCTCGGCGATCGGCTGCAGCGTGCCGACGACGTTGTTCGCGAGCATGACCGAAGCGAGGCGGGTGTCGGACCGCAGGGTGCTGGCGAAGGCCCTGCGGTCGACGACGCCGTCCGCGTCGACCGCGACGACGTCGACCGCCCAGCCGCGCCGCGCGAGGGCGCGCGCCGCCTCGCCGACGGCCGCGTGTTCGACCGCGCTGACCATGACGCGGCCGGGAGTGCCGACGGCGCCCAACGGCCCCCACAGGGCGAGGTTGTCGGCCTCCGTCCCGCCTGAGGTGAAGACGATCTCCCGCTCCCCGGCGCCGACGAGAGCCGCGACCTCGGCGCGCGCCGCCTCGACGGCGCGCCGCGCCTCGCGGCCCTGACGGTGCAGCTCGGACGGGTTGCCGTAGCGCTCGCCGAAGAACGGCAGCATGGCCTCGAGCACGCGCGGGTCGACGGGAGTCGTGGCGGCGTGGTCGAAGTAGATCGCCTTCATGGCCCGGAGCATCGCGCATGAGGGCCGCGGCCGCAAGACGGCGCCGCCGACGGTCGTGGCCGTCAGGCGGCGCCGCGAGGCGGCCCTATGAGAGTCGAGACGGGGCTCCCCACGCGGGGCTCCGCACCGGCCCGGCCGCGGTGCGGACCGGGACGGCGCGCGCCGCGCGCCCGCCGGCCGCCGGGGTCAGAGACCGCGGGCGGCGTCGGCGATGCGCTGCTCGAGCACCTTGGCGCCGACCCAGCCCGTGTAGAGCTCCGAGACGGTGCCGTCGCCGCGCACGACCGCCAGCACCGGCGGGTCGTACACGCCGAGCTGGTCGAGCACGTCGCCGAGACGCTTGACGTCGCCGGACTCGTACGTGAAGAACGACATGTCGGCGGCGTACTGCGGCTTGAGGGCCTTCACCTCGTCGAGCATGGCCATGTCGGCCGACGCGCCCTTGAGGTAGACCAGGAGCACGATGCCGCGCTGCTCCTTGAGCGCGTTGGCGATCGGCTTCGGTGTGTCGTCGGTGACCTGGATGGTCAGCGTCTCGGCGCCGGTGATGCCGAAGCTTCCGGGCACCGGCATCGGCGCCTGTTCCACGGCGGCGACCGGCGCCGTCTCACCACTCTCCGCCATGGCGAAGAACACGGTGAACATGCCCATCACCACGAGCCCGCCCGTGATGATCAGGGCGGCGGTCGCGAGGAACGACCTGTTGCGAGCCACGACTCCCATACCGGCCTCCAATTAAGTAGCGCTCCACCTTGCCGTGCTCGTGTTCTTCTCGAACCTGCTTTCGCAGGTGGGTGCCCTCTCGACTCATCCGGAGATGAGACCGAAGCCCGGGCTCCCGATGTGTCTGTGTTGGCTCGAGAATGCTACGAGGTCACGCACAAGGTAGAGCCCGGCCATCCTAGCAAACGAGCATCGGTTCAACAACAGAGTCGGCAGCACGGCCAAAAGCTTGAGGAATCGGCACCCCCTGCGAGCCTGAGGGACCGCCGCCGGAGGCGCGGAGCCGGACGCCGCCGGGCCGAGGCCGCGACGGCGGCACCTGGACGGAGGGCTCCGGTGACTGCGTTCGGGCGGCGTGCCTTGGTGACTGCCCGCGGACGACGCCGTGTGCCCGCGCCGCGCCCCTGCGGTGCGCTGGACCTCAGCCGAGGCGCAGGCGCAGGTCCTTGAGCTGCCCCGAGGCGACGCCGGCCGGGGCGCCGGTCATCGGCTCGGCCCCCGACGACGTCTTGGGGAAGGCGATGACGTCGCGGATCGAGTCGGCGCCGGCGAGGCGCATGACGAGCCGGTCGAGACCGAGGCCGATGCCGCCGTGCGGCGGCGCCCCGTGCTCGAGCGCCTCGAGGAACCAGCCGAAGGCGTCGTCGATGCGCGCGTCGTCGTACCCGAGGGTGCGCAGCACCGCACGCTGCAGGTCGGCGCGGTGGTTGCGCAGCGAGCCCGACCCCAGCTCGGTGCCGTTGAGCACGAGGTCGTACTGGGCACCGTAGACCTTCAGCGGCTCGGACTCGAGGAGGGGCAGCGTCTCGTCGGTGGGCAGGCTGAAGGGGTTGTGCCCGTAGGTGAGCTCGCCGGTCTCCTTGTCGATCTCGAACAGGGGGAAGTCGACGACCCAGAGCAGGGACCAGCGCGTGGAGGGCTCGGGCTGAAGCAGCGCGATGAAGGCGAGGCGGAGGGCGCCGAGGACCTCGGCGGCCACGGCCGCCTGGTCGGCGGCGAAGACGACGAGGTCGCCGGGCTCGGCGCCGGCGCGCTCGACCAGCGCCGCCTGCTCGGCCTCGGTGAGGAACTTGACGATCGGGCCGCGCAGGGCGCGGCCCTCCTCGACGTACACGTACGCCATGCCGCGGGCACCGTGCTCTTTGGCCGTCTCGGTGAGGCCGTCGATCTGGGCGCGCGAGAGGCGCCCCCCTCCGGGGGCGCGCAGCGCGCGCACGACCCCGCCGGCCTCGAGCGCCCCGCGGAAGACCTGGAACCCGCTGGCGGCGAAAACGTCGGAGAGGTCGTCGATCGCGAGCCCGAAGCGCAGGTCGGGCTTGTCGGAGCCGTAGCGCAGCATGGCCTCGTCGTAGGTCAGCGTCGGCAGCGGCAGCGTGAGCGGGCCCTCGCCCACGGCGTCGAAGATCGCCGCCATGAGCCCCTCGAGCAGGGCGCGGACCTCGGCCGCCGAGAGGAACGACATCTCGGCGTCGATCTGCGTGTGCTCGGGCTGGCGGTCGGCGCGCAGGTCCTCGTCCCTGAAGCAGCGGGCGATCTGGTAGTAGCGGTCGACGCCCGCCACCATGAGGATCTGCTTGAACATCTGGGGCGACTGCGGCAGGGCGTAGAAACGCTGCGGCTGCAGTCGCGAGGGGACGAGGAAGTCGCGCGCGCCCTCGGGTGACGAGCGCGTCAGACAGGGTGTCTCGACCTCGAGGAAGCGCTGCGCGTTGAAGAAGGCGCGCGTCGCCTGCACCACCGTGTGGCGCAGTTCGAGGTGGCGCAGCATGCCGGCGCGCCGCAGGTCGAGGTAGCGGTACTTGAGGCGCAGGGTCTCGTCGACCTCGGTGGCCTCGTCGCCCTCGACGGCGAACGGGGGCGTCAGCGCCCGGTTCAGGACCTCGAGCCGGGCGACCCTGACCTCGACCTCGCCGGTCGGCAGCGTCGGGTTGACCGTCTCCGGAGCGCGCGCCACGACCTCGCCCTCGACGGCGAGCACCGACTCGGGGCGCACGGTCTCGGCGAGGGCGTGCGCCTGGCGCGCCCGGGACGGGTCGAAGACGAGCTGCACCACGCCGCTGCGGTCGCGCAGGTCGACGAAGATCAGGTTGCCGTGGTCGCGGCGGTGGGCGACCCAGCCGGCGAGCTCGACGCGGCGGCCGACGTCGGCCGCGCACAGCTCGCCGGGGTACGTGTCGCGCAGGCTCACGACGCCTCCTCGGCGAGTCGGGCGAGACGCTCGACGGTCGCCTCGAGAGCGAGGTCCTCCTCGCCGCCGCCGTCGAGCCGCCGCAGGCGGACGGCGCCGGGGGCGAGATCGTCGAGCCCGAGGAGCACGGCCCAGGCGGCGCCGCTGCGGCCCGCCTGCTTGAGCTGACCCTTGGGGCTGCGCGCGGCGAGGTCGAGCTCGGTGCGCACGCCGGCGGCGCGCAGGCGCTGCGCCAGCGCGAACGCCGCTTCACGCTCGTCGCCGGCGAAGCTCACGACGTACACCTGCGGCGCCGGTGCGGCGGCATCGGTCTCGCCCATGGCGAGGCCGATGCGCTCGAGGCCGGCGCCCCAGCCGACGCCCGGCGTCGGCGGGCCGCCGAGCTGCTCGATGAGGCCGTCGTAGCGCCCCCCGCCCCCCACGCCGCTCTGGGCGCCGAGGCGGTCGGAGCTGAACTCGAAGGTCGTGCGCGTGTAGTAGTCGAGGCCGCGCACGAGGCGCGGGTCGAGCGCGGGCTCGAGGCCGGCGCGGCGCAGCAGCGCGAGGACGCGCTCGAAGTGCTCGCGGCAGTCGCCGCAGAGATGGTCGACCAGGTGCGGCGCGTCGTCGAGCACGGCGCGGCAGCTCTCGACCTTGCAGTCGAAGGTGCGCAGCGGGTTGAGCTCGAGGCGCTCGCGGCAGTCGCCGCAGAGCTCCTCCTCGCGACCACGCAGGTGCTCGCGCAGGCGGGCGACGTACGCCGGCCGGCAGGCCGGGTCGCCCATGCTGTTCACGACGAGCCGCAGGCCGCCCACGCCGAGCTCGGCGAAGAGCTGCGCCAGAAGCAGGATCACCTCGGCGTCGACCATCGGGTCGGCCGAGCCGATCGCCTCGGCGCCGAGCTGGTAGTGCTCGCGGTAGCGGCCGGCCTGGGGCCGCTCGTAGCGGAACATCGGGCAGTAGTACCAGAGCTTCACCGGCTGCGGCCACTTGTGCAGCCCGTGCTCGAGGTAGGCCCGGCAGATCGGCGCCGTGCCCTCGGGACGCAGGGTCAGCGAGCGGCCGGCCTTGTCCTCGAACGTGTACATCTCCTTGCGCACGATGTCGGTGGCCTCGCCGACGCCGCGGGCGAAGAGCCCCGTCTCCTCGAACTCGGGAGTCACGATACGACGGTAGCCGAAGGCGGCGAAGACGCGCGCCGCGACGGCGACCACGGCGTCGCGCGCCGCGGCCTCGTCGGGCAGGAGGTCGTACGTGCCCTTCGGCGCCCGCGGCGCCGTCACCAGCGGTGTCCCGGGTCGTGCCGCAGGGGCGAGAGGAAGGGGTTGAGCGCCAGCTCGCGCCCCAGCGAGGTGTCGGGGCCGTGGCCGCAATGGACGGCCGTGTCGGCCGGGAAGCGGCGCACCAGGGCGGCGACCGAGTCGAGCAGCTGGTCCATGTCGCCACCGGGCAGGTCGGTGCGCCCGACGCTGCCGTGGAAGAGCAGGTCGCCGACGAACAGGTGCCCGTCGATCGCGAAGGTGAAGGCGCCGCGCGAGTGCCCCGGCGTCGGGATCGCCTGCACCGCGATCGGCAGGGCGAGCGCCTGCTCGCCCTCGAGCAGGACGGGGCCGGCGACGGGTTCGACGTCGAACCCGCCGAAGGCGCCGAGACCCGGGTCGGCCATCTCCGCCGCGTCGGCGGCGCCGACGTACACAGGGATGTCGAAGTGGCGGGCGAGCGGCGCCACGCCGCCGAAGTGATCGAAGTGGCCGTGCGTCACGAGCACGGCGGCAGGGTCGAAGCCGAACTCGGTGAAGGCCTCGATGACGACCCCGGCCTCGTCGCCGGGGTCGATGACGAGGCCCTCGCTCCCCCGCACGACGATGAAGCAGTTGGCCTGCAGGGGGCCGAGCGGCAGGGCGAAGACTTCGAGCGCTTCGGACATGGGACCTCGCGGACGTCGACCGACCGGCCGTACGGTATCAGACCCGCGACGGGAGCGTCGAGCGAGGGCGAGGGCGCCGGGCCCGCGCCGGAGCGCCGGCCGTGAGCGCGCGAGAGGTCGAGGGGGCGGCGGGCGCCGCGCCGGGATGGGGGCGGCGGGCGCCGCCCCCGAAGCCTGCGGCCGGCCCGCCTCAGCCGACGACGCGGTAGGCGTCGTAGACGGTGTCGATCGAGCGGATGTTGGCGAGGATGTTGTCGAGCTGGCGCACGTCGCCGACCTCGATCGTGAAGCGGTCGCGCACGACCCCGTCGGGCAGCGTCTGCACGCTGCCCGAGAGGATGTTCACGCCGGAGTCGCCGAGCGTGCGGGCGACGTCCTCGAGCAGGTGGTTGCGGTCGAGCGCCTCGACCTGGATCTCGACGCGGAAGGCGACCCCGCCGAGCCCCTGCCAGTCGACCTTGGTGAAGCGCTCCGGGTTCTTGGCCAGGGCGCGTGCGTTCTTGCAGTCGCGGCGGTGGATGGTGATGCCCTTGCCGAGCGAGATGTAGCCGACGATGTCGTCGCCGGGGATCGGCCGGCAGCAGCTCGCCATGCGCACCATGATGTCGCTCATGCCCTCGACGGCGATGCCGTACTCGCCGGAGACCGCGGCCGGGCCGGCCGTCGGCTCGGCGCGCCGCGACGGCAGCAGCTCGGCGCTGGGCGTGGCCTCCTTCATGGTGCCGGCGCGCTGCATCACCTTGTTGACCACGGTCTTGACCGTCACGCGGCCCGAGCCGATGGCCGCGTAGAGGTCTTCGGGCTTGGCGTAGCCCGTCTCCTTGACGATCTGGCCGAAGACCTTGGAGCCGAGGATCTTCTGCGCCGGCAGGCCCTCGCGGCGCATCAGCTCCTGCAGCAGGTCGCGACCCGAGTGCTCCGAGTCCTCGCGCTGCTCGCGGCGGAAGTGCTGGCGGATCTTCTGCCGCGCCCGCGTCGTCACCACGACGTCGAGCCAGTCGCGCGACGGCCCGCGGCTCGACTTGGAGGTGATGACCTCGACGATGTCGCCCGAGCGCAGGTGGTGGTGGAGCGGCACGATGCGGCCGTTGACCTTGGCGCCGACGGTGTGGTTGCCGACGTCGGTGTGGACCGCGTAGGCGAAGTCGATCGGGGTCGAGCCGGCGGCGAGGTTCTTGACGTCGCCCTTCGGGGTGAAGACGAAGACCTCGTCTTCGAAGAGGTCGATCTTGAGCGTGTCCATGAACTCGCGCGGGTCGCCGGTCTCGGACTGCCACTCCATCATCTGGCGCAGCCAGGCGAGCTTGTCCGGGTTGCGGTCGCCCTTCTCCTTGTACAGCCAGTGGGCGGCGACGCCGAAGTCGGCCGTCATGTGCATGTCGTACGTGCGGATCTGGATCTCGAGGGGCTTGCCCCCGGGGCCGATGACCGTCGTGTGCAGCGACTGATACATGTTGAACTTGGGCATGGCGATGTAGTCCTTGAAGCGCCCGGGGATGGGCTTCCAGACCGAGTGGATGATGCCGACCGCGCCGTAGCAGTCCTTGACGCTGTCGACGAGCACGCGCAGGCCGGTGAGGTCGAAGATCTCGTTGAACTCCTTGCCGCGCCGGCTCATCTTCACGTAGATCGAGTAGAAGTGCTTGGCGCGGCCCTGGATCTCGGCCTCGATGCCGGCCTTCTCGAGCTCGGCGCGGATGAAGCCCGCGGCCTCCTCGGCGTAGTCCTCGCGGTCGGCGCGGCGCTGCGCCACCCACTTCTGGATCTCCTGGTACTTGCGGGGGTGCAGCGCGGCGAAGGCGAGGTCCTCGAGCTGCCACTTCATGTTGTGGATGCCGAGGCGGTGGGCCAGCGGAGCGTACACCTCGAGGGTCTCCTTGGCCTTCTGGATCTGCTTCTGCTTGCTCAGGTAGCAGAGCGTGTGCATGTTGTGCAGGCGGTCGCAGAGCTTGATCAGGATGACGCGGATGTCGGTCGCCATCGCGACGATCATCTTGCGGTAGTTCTCGGCCTGCTCCTCCTCCTGGGAGGTGAAGTGCATCTTGGTCAGCTTGGTGACCCCGTCGACCAGCATGGCGATCTCGTCGCCGAAGTGCTCCTCGAGCCACTCGACCGGGGTCTCGCAGTCCTCGACCACGTCGTGGAGGAGGGCGGCGGCGATGGTCACCGAGTCGAGCTGCAGCTCGGCGGCGTTGAGCGCCGTGCCGACCGGGTGATGGATGTACGCCTCGCCGCTCTTGCGCGTCTGGCGGCCGTGCAGGGCCACGGCAGCCGCGAAGGCGCGCGTGATCAGCTCGCGGTCGGGGTCGGGGTCGTAGTGCTCGATGGCCGCGAAGAGCTCGTCGAGCAGCGGCCCGTACTTCTCGGGGACCGTGTTCAGAGAGGCCGCGTCAGGCAGCTCTCCGTGAAGTCGTTTGTCTGAAACAGTCGGTGCCATGCTCTGTATGTCTCGGTCCCGGTGAGGTCGGTCTTGACGTCTGGACGCTCGAGCTGGAGCCCGCCCTCGACGACCCCGGCGAGCCCGGCCTCGGTGAAGGCCCGCAGCGCGGCCGCGAGCGGCGCGAGCGGCCGCAGGTACGGACCCTGGAGGAAAAGTTCCTGCTCAGGGACCTCGCCAAACCGGCCCCCGGCCGCTGCCAGCGCGCGCCACAGCAGGCGCGACACGGGCTGGAGGTCGAAGAGGCTCCTCGCGACCTTGTCAGCGAAGTCTACTTCACCCCGGCCCCAGAGGATATGAAGCCAGGCGTCGGGGCCCGCCGCCGCGAGCAGCGCGTCGAAGGCGAGCCTCGTCGGAGGCGGGTCGATGAAGGCGACGTGGGCGGCGGCGCGCAGGAGCTCGGGGCGGGCGAGGGCGACGTCGTGCCCGACGAGCACGACGTCGCCCGCGCCCGCGAGCCCGGCCCGCCCCGCGACGCAGGCGCCGTGCAGGTAGAGGCCGCCGCGGCGCAGCTCGGGCGGGAGCACGTCGCGCGTGAGCAGCGGCCGGCGACGGGCGACGTCGGCGGCGACGACCACGAGCGGCCCGCCGGCGGCGACCAGGCCGACGAGCGTCGAGGCGATCGGCCGGCCGCGGAGGTCGCGCAGGCGGCCGTCGCGACGAGCCTGCCCGGCCGCCGCGGCCCGCTCCTCGGCGACCGCCGCCGCGGCCGGCGGCGCGTCGAGGAGCTCCCGCCACAGCGCGGCACCCGCGAGACGGTCACGGCAGCCGAGGTCGCACGGCGTCGCGCACAGGTCGCCCCTCCCGTCGTCGAGGAGGTGCAGCGCCTTGACCTCGACCTGGGCGCTGACGCGCCCGTTGTACGCGTCCTTGCCCAGCATCAGCGGCACGTCGTAGCGGCCCTCCTCGACCGTGCCGGCCGCGCCGGGGAACTCGAAGTGCACGGCCGAGGCGCAGGCCCCGTCACAGGCGACCCGGCAACGCAGGTGCCGGCGGTCGCGGGTCAGGCGCGGTGCCTCGATGCGCGCCCCGTGCAGGAGCAGCGCCGGGCGCGGGTTGCCGAGACCGTACGGGGCGAGCTGCTCGATCTCGTCGGCCAGCTCGAGGGTGAGCTCGTCGCCGCAGACGACGGCGTCGACGCGACGCACGCGCACCAGGTCGTCGTCGGTCAGGGCGCGGGCGGCCGCGGCGGTGAACTCGGCGCGGAAGGCGGGGATCGCCGCCACCGGCAGGCGCACGCCGCAGGCGGCCCGGTGGCCGCCGAAGGCGAGCAGGTGCCCGGCGGCGGCCTCGACCGCCGCCAGCAGGTCGAAGCCGGCGATGCTGCGGCCCGAGCCCTTGGCGGTCTCGTCGCCCTCGCTCAGCAGGATCGCCGGGCGGTTGAAGCGCTCGGCGACACGCGAGGCGACGATGCCGACGACGCCCTCGTGCCAGTCGGGTGAGGAGAGGACCAGCGCCGGCGGCGGCGGATCGGGGACCATCTCGGTCGCCGCGGCGACCATCGCCTGCTCGATCGCCTGACGCTCGCGGTTGAGCTCGTCGAGACGCACGGCGATCGGCAGCGCCGCCGCGCGGTCGGCACACCCCAGGAGCTCGAGGGCCTGAGCCGCGTCTTCGAGTCGGCCGGCGGCGTTGAGCCGCGGGGCCAGCCGGAACCCGACACTGCCCGCGGTGAGCGCGGCCGGCTCGACGCCGGCGACCTCCATCAGGGCGGCGAGCCCGGGCCGTGGCGCGCTGCGCAGGCGCCCCAGGCCCATGGCGACCAGCGAGCGGTTCTCGTCGCGCAGCGGCACGAGGTCGGCGACCGTGCCGAGGGCGACCACGTCGGTGAAGGGACGCAGGGCGAGCGGCAGCTCGACGCGCGGCGCACCCTCGCTCTGCAGCAGCGCGTGGGCGAGCTTGAGTGCCACCCCGACCCCGGCCAGGTCGCGGAACGGGTAGTCGCCGAGCTTGGGCGTGACGAGGATGCCGTCGGGCGGCGGGCCCTCGGGCACGGGGTGGTCGGTGCCCACCACGTCGCGACCAAGCTCGCGCGCCCGCGCCACCTCGGCGCGCGCCGTGATGCCGCAGTCGACCGTGATCAGCAGCCGCACACCGGCGCCGGCCATCTCCTCGACCGTCTGCACCGCGACGCCGTAGCCCTCGACGAAACGGTTGGGCAGGTGCCAGCGCACGTCGCCACCGAGATCGCGCAGGACCTCGACCAGGAGGAAGGTCGCCGTGATGCCGTCGACGTCGTAGTCGCCGTGGACGGCGATCGCCTCGCCCCGTTGCAGGGCCCGGTCGATCCGCCGACGTGCCGCGGCCA
>DATHSP010000212.1:0-3229 GCA_035464075.1 Thermoleophilia bacterium
CGTCGAAGGCGGCCGACGGTGCGCCTGTGCCCGAGGCGGCGGCCACGGTCGCCGCGCGCCGCCTCGCCTGCGCGGCCGGGCGACAGCTCACCGACCTGCTGCCCGAGCAGCGCCGGGCGCTCGACGCGGTGCTCTGCGAGGCGCGCGCCGGCGACGAGGTGCTCCTCCACGGCGTGACCGGGAGCGGCAAGACCGAGGTCTATCTCCAGGCCGCGGCGGCGATGCTCGACGCGGGACGGACGGTCCTCATCCTGGTGCCCGAGATCGGCCTCACGGGGCAGACCGTCGATCGCGTGCGCGAGCGCTTCGGCGCCGAGGGCGTGGCGGTGATGCACTCCGGACTCGCCGCCGGGGAGCGCCTCGCCACCTACGTGGCCATCGCCCGCGGGGAGCGCCGCATCGTCGTCGGTGCCCGCTCGGCCGTCTTCGCCCCGCTGCCCGGCCTCGGGCTCATCGTCGTCGACGAGGAGCACGACACGTCCTACAAGCAGGAGAACGTGCCCGCCTACGACGCCCGCCGGGCGGCGCGCTGGCGGGCCGAGGCGGCGGGCGCCGTCGTGCTCCTCGCCTCGGCGACGCCGAGCCTGGAGGCGTACGCGCGCGTGGCCCTGCACGTCGACCTCCCGCGGCGCGTGGACGGCTCGTCGCCGCCCCCGCTCGAGGTCGTCGACATGCGCGACCGCCACGACGTGTTCTCGCCCGAGCTCGCCGCCGCGCTGACCGCCACCCTCGAAGCGGGGGAGAAGGCGATCCTGTTCCAGAACCGTCGCGGCTACGCCTCGTCGCTCGCCTGCGACCACTGCGGCTTCGTGTGGGAGTGCCCGCGCTGCGACGTCTCCCTGACGCTCTTCGCCGGCGGCAAGGGGCTTCGCTGCCGGACCTGCGGGCACAGCGAGCCCGCGCCGGCGGTGTGTCCGTCCTGCGGCAGCGCCGACGTCGTGCGCTACGGGTTCGGGACGGAGCGCGTCGAGCGCGAGGTCAAGGCGCTGGCGCCCGGCGTGCCGCTCCTGCGCCTCGACTCCGACGTCGCCGCCTCGCACGCTCGCCTGCGCGCCGTCCTCGACGGCTTCGGCCGGCCCGGCCCCGCCGTGCTCGTCGGCACGCAGATGATCGCCAAGGGCCACCACTTCCCCGAGGTCACGCTGGTCGGCGTGGTCAGCGCCGACCTGACCCTGCACTTCCCCGACTTCAGGGCCGAGGAGCGCACCTTCGCGATGCTGGTGCAGGTCGGCGGCCGCAGCGGGCGGGGGCCGGGGGGAGGGCGCGTCATCGTACAGACGCTCGACCCGGAGGCGCGGCCGATCGCCCTCGCGGCCTCAGGGGAGTGGGAGCGCTTCTACGCCGAGGAGCTCGAGCGCCGGCGGACGCTCGGCTACCCGCCGGCGACCCATCTCGTCGGCCTCGAGGTCTCGTCGGCCTCCGCCGACAAGGCCGAGAAGGGCGGCGTCTACATCGCCAGCAAGGTCGCCGAGCTGCTCGGCGATGGCGCCCAGGTCCTCGGACCCGGCCCGCTCTGGCGTGAGCGCGACCGCTCCGCCTGCCGCACCCTCGTGAAGACCGCCTCGCTGCCCTCGACGCTGGAGCTCCTCAGGCCGTGGGTCGCGCGCTACGCGACGCGCTTCTCGGCCCGCGGCGCGCGGCTGGTCGCCGACGTCGACCCCGAGTGGTTGTGAGGCGGGGCGCGGAGGTACCATAGGGTCATGGCGACATCACATCAGACGGCGGAGCGCGACGACGAGCTGACCCGGCGGCAACGCGCCGCGCGGCAGGAGATCCGCGTGATCGGCGACCCCGTCCTGCGTGAGCGGGCGCGGGAGGTCACGAGCTTCGACCGCGCCCTGCGCAAGCTGGCCAAGCGCATGGTGCGCGTGATGCGCGACGCTCCCGGTGTCGGTCTCGCGGCGCCCCAGGTCGGCGTGCTGCAGAGACTGCTCGTGTACGAGGTCGACGAGGGTGAGCCGCAGGCCCTCGTGAACCCCGAGATCGTCGCCACCTCCGACGAGACCGAGGTCGGCGACGAAGGCTGCCTGAGCGTGCCCGAGGGCCGCGTGCCGGTCGAGCGCGCCGTGCGCATCACGGTGCGGGCGCGCGACGTGTACGGGGAGCCCGTCGAGTTCGAGGCCGAGGCGCTCGAGGCGCGCGTGATCCAGCACGAGCACGACCACCTCGAGGGCATCCTCATCGTCGACCGCACCACCCGCGAGGCGCGGGCGGCGACGCTGCGCGCCCTGCGGGAGGGCGTGCCGGCGGCCGACGGCGCCGCGCCGGCGCGCCCCAGCGGCGCCGATCTCTGACCGTATGCGCGTCGCCTTCGCCGGCACGGCCCCGTTCGCCGACGTCGTGCTGCGCGGCCTCTTCGACAGTCCGTACGAGCCCGTCGTCGTCGTGACCAACCCCGACCGACCGAGGGGGCGCCGGGGTACGCCGCAACCGCCGGTCGTGAAGGTCACCGCGCTCGAGCGCGGGCTTTCCGTGCTGCAGCCCGAGCGGCTGAGCGACCCCGTGGCGCTGGACGAGCTCCTGAACCACACTCCCGACGTCTTCGTGGCCTGTGCCTACGGGCAGATCGTCGGCCGTGCCGTGCTCGAGGCGCTGCCGTGCCTCGTCGTCCATCCCTCGCTGGTGCCGCGCTGGCGCGGCGCCGCGCCGGTCGAGCGGGCGCTGATGGCGGGGGAGACCGA
Organism: Thermoleophilia bacterium; assembly: GCA_035464075.1. Taxonomy (GTDB): domain Bacteria; phylum Actinomycetota; class Thermoleophilia; order UBA2241; family UBA2241; genus UBA2241. Next base: position 2,682 of record DATHSP010000212.1, read on the forward strand.
GCTCGGGGTGACCGTGTTGCGCATGACCGCGGGGGTCGACGAGGGCCCCGTGGCCGAGACGCGCGTCGTGCGCGTGTCGCGCGAGGCCGACGCGGGGGAGGCCTACGCCGCCCTGGCGCCGGCCGCGGTCGAGGCGCTGCAGGCGACACTGGCTGCCGTGGAGGCGGGCACGGTGGGCTGGGAGGAGCAGCGCGGCGAGCCCACCTACGCGCCCAAGATCGCGCCCGAGGACCGCGTCATCGTCTGGACGAACGGCGCGCGGGAGATCGTCGACCGGGTGCGCGCCCTCGCACCGCACATCGGCGCCGTCACGGAGCTGCTGGGCGAGCGGACGCGCATCTGGCGCGCGGTCCCGGTGCCGTCGTCCGCAGAGGCGACCGCGGGCGCCGCGCCCGAAGCAGGGAGCGCCGGCGCGCCTCCCGGCGTCGCGCGTGACGGAGTGAGCGCTGGCGCGCCTCCCGCGGGGACGAGCCCCGGCGCGCCGTTCGTCATCGGAGGCGATCGCCTGTTGTTCGGGGCGGGCGACGGCGCCGTCGAGGTGCTGGAGC
>DATHSP010000213.1:0-2200 GCA_035464075.1 Thermoleophilia bacterium
CCAGTGCTCGACGTCGACGCCCACGAGGTCCCAGTGGGGCGGCAGCCCGCCGAACAGGTCCAGCGCCACCAGGTCGCGAGTCGCCCATGGCTGCCCGTTGATGACGTCGAAGACCACCCACTCCGCGTCCTCACGCCGGTACGGGTACGGCGCGCCGCCGGGCGCCCCGCAGTCCGCGCCTTCCCGGCTCTCGGCACCGTGCGTGCTTGAAGCGTCGGGGAAGAGAGCGCTCGAGGCGTCGCCGTCGAGAGCGCTCGAGGCGTCGCCGTCGTCCTCGAACATCGCGGCCACGTCGCGGTTCGCGCCGAGCCCCAAGGCACGGTAGCCGCGCCGGATCCTCTCTAACGTGTCGCTGCGCTCACGCATCGTCACTGCCGGGCTGCGCGCTCGCGGCGCCCGCGGCGAGCCGCGGGCGCCGGCCGCGCCTCGTGTTTTCCCCCGCCGGAGCCTCTGGTATCCTGTTCCGCCTGTGGGCAATTAGCTCAGGGGGAGAGCGCCTGCTTCACACGCAGGAGGTCGTTGGTTCAAATCCAACATTGCCCACCACGTGCTCTCCCCGCCCCTCGGCCCCGTCGCCACCCCGTCGTGCGTAGTCTCACCCTAAGGTCTAACCTCAGGGTTCTCCGCAATCCTTCCCGTCCGGCCGGCCGCCGGCCTCTCGACCCGCCCCGGCGCCCGCTCGCCCCGCCCCATCGGCGTCCGCGCCCCGGTCTCGACCTCCGCTACCGCCTCGCCTCCCCCCGCCTCGAACCGCCTCGAACCGACGCCCGAAGGGTTGAAGTCCCCCTGCCGGGCATGTAGTGTGCCCGATTGGCCGCACCCGCGACTCGCGAGCACGAAGACCGGCCCGCGCGCGGCAGGCCCCCCTGCGATTCCCATACCGGCGCAGGCGGCAGCACGGTCAGCGCGCGCCCCGGCACGAAGCGCCGGGGCGCCGGACGGTAAGAAGCAACGGGAGGTGAACAGGGTGGCTGACGAGCAGGGCAGAGTGATCCCGCCGTCGCCGGAGGTCTCGAAGAACGCCTACGTCAAGAGCCTCGACGAGTACAAGGCTCTGTACAAGCGTTCGGTAGAGGACCCGGAGGGCTACTGGGCGGAGCGCGCCGAGGACGCGCTCGTCTGGACGAAGAAGTGGGACAAGGTCCTCGACTGGAGCTTCGACCCCGTCCCCTACATCAAGTGGTTCGAGGGCGGCGAGCTCAACGCCTCGTACAACTGTCTCGACCGCTGGGTCGAGGCGGGCAAGGGCGACAAGCCGGCGCTCGTCTTCGAGGGCGACCCCGGCGACACGAAGACGCTCACCTTCAAGGAGCTCCTCGACGAGGTCTCCAGGTTCGCCAACGTCCTCAAGAAGCACGGCGTGAAGAAGGGCGACCGCGTCGCCCTCTACCTGCCGATGATCGCCGAGCTGCCGGTCGTCATGCTCGCCTGCGCGCGCATCGGCGCGATCCACATGATGGTCTTCGGCGGCTTCTCCTCCGAGGCCCTCAAGGCGCGCATCGACAACTGTGGCGCCAAGGTCCTCGTCTGCGCCGACAAGGGCCACCGCGGCGCCAAGACGACGCCCTCGAAGACCAACGCCGACGTCGCCATCAGCGGCGAGACGACGGTCGAGACGTGCATCGTCATCAAGCGCGTCGACGGCGACGTGCCGATGCAGGACGGCCGCGACGTCTGGTACCACGACGAGATGGCCGCCCCCGACATCACCGCCGAGTGCGCGCCGGTGCCGGTCGACGCCGAGCACCCGCTCTTCATCCTCTACACGTCGGGCTCGACGGGCACCCCGAAGGGCGTGCTCCACAGCACCGCCGGCTTCCTGCTCTACGTGCACGACACGTGCAAGTACGTCTTCGACCTGCATGACGACGACGTCCACTTCTGCACGGCCGACATCGGCTGGATCACCGGCCACAGCTACATCGTCTACGGCCCGCTCAGCATGGGTGTCACCAGCGTCCTCTTCGAGGGCCTGCCGACCTACCCCGAGCCGGACCGCTACTGGCAGGTCGTCGAGAAGCACTCGACGACGACCATCTACACCGCGCCGACCGTCATCCGCAGCCTCATCGGCCAGGGCGACGAGTGGGTCGACAAGCACGACATGCCGTCGCTGCGCCTCATGGGCTCGGTCGGCGAGCCGATCGACGCCAACAGCTGGATCTGGTACTACGAGAAGATCGGCAAGGGCCGCGTGCCC
>DATHSP010000214.1:0-10016 GCA_035464075.1 Thermoleophilia bacterium
GGGCGGAGCAGGCGCGGGTCGGCCTCGGCCGGGCGCACGCCGACGGCGAGCAGGGCGCCGGCGGCGAGGCCGCCGGCGCCCGCCGCGAGCAGCGCCCGTCGCCCAGGGTCGTACTCGCGCCACGGCCCGGCGGGCACGCCCCTGCCGATGCCCATGACCCCGGCGCTCGGGCAGGCGACCAGGCAGTCGAGGCACATCGTGCACTCCGAGCTGGTCACGCGGGCGCCGCCGTCATCGGGCAGATCGATGGCGCCGAGCCGGCACGAGTCGGCGCACGGGCCGCAGCGCGAGCAACCGGCGCCGACCAGCGGGCGCAGCACCTGCACCTTGGCGATGAGCCCGAGCAGGGCGCCGAGGGGGCAGAGGTAGCGACACCAGAAGCGGTCGGCGAGCACGTTGAGGGCGACGATGGCGAGGAAGACGATCAGGATGATGAGCGACTGCTCGAAGCGCGGCGGCGTGACCGGCAGCACGCTGCCGCGGAAGGTCGTATCGACCCAGTCGACCACCGGGTCGAGGGCCGGCCACTGCAGGGCCAGCCGTTGCGCCTCGGTCACGAGGTAGTCGAAGGCCGGCAACAGCGAGGCCGTCGCCGTGCGCGTGAGGATCGCGATCGGGTCGAGCACGAGGAGCGTGAGCACGCCGAACGCCGCCATGCCGGCGATCGCGAGCAGCAGCACGTACTTCGTGACGCGGAGGTGCGGAGGGACGCGCGCCTCGAGGCGCCGCGCCGTGCCGAAGCGGAACCAGCCGAGGAGCGTGCCCAAGGGGCAGATCCACCCGCACCAGACGCGGCCGACGACGACCGTGACGGCGACCGTCACGAGCGCCCAGGCGAGGCGCTCGAGCCACTCGCGCGCGGCGAGCATGGTGGCGAGCGCGGTGAGCGGGTCGAAGCGGAAGAAGAGGTCGGTCCACGGCAGCGGGTCGCGCCGCTGCAGGCCGCTGAAGAGCAGGACGACGAACAGGGCGAGGGCGGCGACCTGGACGCCGCGGCGCGACAGGCGGAGTCTCCGCCACGTCGTGTCGCCGCGCCTTCGGCCCTCGCCCATCGCCTCACCCCGTCCCGGCCGCCGCACCGCCGCGCCGCTCGTGTGGCGCGGGCGAGGGCGGCCCCTCGGTGAGCCTCATGGTAGTGGCACGCGGTGGCGCGCGCACCCTGCGGTGCGCCGCGCAGCCACCGTCAGACGAGCATGCCGCGCAGCGCTTCCGCGGCGGCGCGGGCCTGAGCGCCGGCTTTGGCGAAGGCGCGCGCCTGGGCGCCCAGGGCCTCTCCGGCATAGGTGACGAATGCTTCGTGGTAGTCGGCGATGGTGTCCTCGACCGCCGCCATCTGCTCGCCGGCCGCCGGCCAGGTGACCGCGGGCTCGCCGCCGAGGATGGCGGCATACGGCGAGCCGTCGAAGCCGCGCAGCGGCTCGAGCGACCCCTCCTCGATTTCTCGGCGGAGGGTCGTGAGCTTCTCCACGCGGTCGTCGTGCGCGCAGAGGAGCTCCTCGAGCTTGGCCTGCCACGCCGTGTCGGGTGCGATCACCCCGGCCGCGGCGGCGAAGTCGGCGCCGGCGCGCTCGGCCTCGAGCGCGAAGCGGAAGGCCGCCCCGAAGTTCACGATGCTGGGGAAGTCGCGAGCCACTATGGCCTCCTTTGTCCTGTCCGTCAGGCTGACCCGACCGCTCCGCCCAGGGCTCCGGGGCAGGCCAGGTGGGGCGTCGGGGCCACTCTACCCGGGAGGGGCCCTGAGCCCACACGCGCCGGTCATTCGCCTTGCGCCGCGCCGCTCAGTCCCTCCCCCGAGCCACTCGCCTCGACGACGAGCCCGCACCGTTCGGCGGTGCGGGGTCTTCGGCGGCTGTCAGACGAGAAAGGGGCGGGGCTTGGCGGTCCGCCGCAGGTGCGCGAAGGGCGACGGGCCCCGGTCGCAGAGCGACCGGGGCCCGTTGCGCAGGACGGCCTCCGGCTGCGTCCGACCTTCGGATGCTGCCGGAGAGGGTCTTCTATCGCGCGGCCAGCGCCTTCAGCTCCTCGATGCGCGCGACCTTCTTCTTCGCCACCATGAGGAAGGCGTGCGGCACGTCGTGCATCACGCCCTTGGACTGCTCGGCCGCCTCCTTGTAGTAGGCGACGAGGGTCTCCTCGTTCTTGATCGCCTTGGCCAGGGCGCTCGCGAGGTCGGCGTCGGCGCCGACCTCCACGTCGAGGACGTAGTCATCCGGTTCGAGGGTCCTGAAGGCGTAGCAGCCCTCGATGCCGTCGGTGATGACGCCGTAGTACGTGCGCTGGACGTTGGCGACGAACTTGTGGTTGGCCTTCGCGTACGCGCTGAAGGTCTCGGCATGGGCGGGGAACCGCTTCGCCAGCTCCTCGTAGTACCCCGCCGTCGCCTCCTCCATCTCGCGCGCGAAGGAGATGCCTTCTGAAGCTGTGTGCAGTGTCATAGACGGGCCATCCCCTCTGTCAGAACCAGCGCTGGATGACGACCTTGGTGTCGGTGAAGAAACGGATCGCATCTTTGCCCTGCGTGTGCAGCGTGCCGAAGAACGAATCCTTCAGACCGCCGAACGGGAAGAAGGCCATGGCCGCCGTGATGCCCACGTTGATGCCGACGTTGCCGCTGACCACGTTGTACTGGAAGTAGCGGGCAGACGCGCCGTTCTGCGTGAAGATGGAGTGGCCGTTGCCGAACGGGTTGGCGTTCGTGATCTCGATCGCCTCGTCGAGGTCCTTGGCGCGCATGATGCTCATGACCGGGCCGAAGATCTCCTCCGAGCCGACGCGGGACTCCGGACGCACGTTCGAGAAGATCGTCGGGCCGACGAAGCAGTTCTCGGGGAGACCGCCCTGGACGGTGAAGTCGCGCCCGTCGAGGACCAGCTCCGCGCCTTCCTGGAGACCGATGTCGATGTACTTGAGGACGTTCTGCTTCTTGGCCTCGTCGCGCAGCGGCCCCATCTGGATCGACTCGTCGAGGCCGTAGCCGATCTTGATGTTCTTGACCTTGTCCACGACCCTGGCGACGAAGTCGTCGTAGAACTTGTCGTCGTCGCCGACGATGACCGCGTTGGCGGCGGCGAGGCAGCGCTGGCCGGCGTTGCCGAAGAAGGAGGTCATCATGCCGGAGACGGTGTTCTCGATGTCGCAGTCCGGCATGATGGTCATGAAGTTCTTGGCGCCGCACTGGGCGATGACGCGCTTGCCGGTCTCGCCGCAGCGCTTGTAGATGACGTCTCGGCCGACGGGGGTCGACCCGACGAAGGTGATGCCCTTGATGTCGGGGTGTTCGAGCATCCCGTTGACCACCGTACGGCCGCCGTGGACCATGTTCCAGACGCCCGGTGGGAACCCGGCCTCCTCCGCCAGTTCCATGAGGAAGGTCTGGCTGTTCGGCACCTCGCTCGAGGGCTTGACGACGACGGTGTTGCCGGTCGCCACGGCGTAGGGGATGGACCACAGCGGGATCATCCAGGGGAAGTTGAACGGGCCGATGACGCCGAACACGCCCAGGGGCGTCGGCATGCACCACTCGTCGATGCCGCGGGCGACGTCCTCGGAGATGTAGCCCTGCATCAGCGTCGGGATACCGCAGGCGACCTCGACGTTCTCGATGCCGCGCCGCGATTCGCCGCGCGACTCGTCGATGCACTTGCCGTGCTCCTGCGTCTGGACGCGGCTCGCCTTCTCGAAGTTCTCCTCGAGGAGGGCCTTCAGGTTGAAGAGCAGGCGCGAGCGCGCGAGCGGCGTGGTGCGGCGCCAGTCGTGGTAGGCCTCCTGGGCAGCCTGGACGGCGGCGTCGATCTCCTCCTTCGTCGAGATCGGCACCTTGGAGATCGTCGTCATGGTGGCCGGGTTGACGACGTCGACGATCTCGCCCTTGGACTCGACCCACTCGCCGTCGATGTAGTTCTTGAGGACCCTTACTTCCCGGATCGGTTCGTCGAGGAGTGCCATCTATGTTCCTCCCGTCTTCGATCTGTGTGGACGACCAAACAGGCGTGGTCTCGACGTGGCGCACGGGCGCCGGGAGCCGGGGGGGCGGTCCTCGGGCGACCGACGGACGGTCGAGACGCGGATCCGTGTGTCATGCTTCCGTGCGCCCGGCGCTCGGGCCCGGGCAACGCACGTGGCTACCACCCCCCACCGGGACTCAGGTTCGCAAGAGTACCGCCGGAGCCTTGACTGCGGCTTCGGCGCAGCGCGGGCGCTCCGGGCGGAGCGCAGCGGGCAAGCGCTGTACGTGTGGTGTCACCGCGGTTGCGGATCCTCCCCTCGAGCCACCTCGCATGGGCACAGCGTCGCCCTTAGCATATCCCCGTTTCTACGGAGACGCGATGCCGCACGGTCGGGCGCGGACGGTGGTGCGTCGCGTCCGGCGCCGGGCCGTGGGCGGGTCGGTCGACGCGGGGTGCGGTGGCTGGGCGGGTGGCGGCGCAGGAGCCGCCCGCCGGGCGAGCAGGGGACCTGCGCCGCCATCAAGAAGGGGAGGGCGGGGCCGTGAGGCCCCGCCCTCCCCGAAACGCCGTGTGAGGCGCGCTTACGCGCGGGTCACCACTGCTTGTTGACGGTGCCCTCCCACGTGCCGACCTTCTTCTCCTTCTTCTCCGCCTCGGTGAACCAGCGCGAGGTGACGCACTTGCTCTCGGTGAAGAAGCGGATGCCGTCGAGGCCGAACACGTGGCTCTCGCCGAAGAACGACTGCTTGTGACCGGCGAACGGGAAGAAGCTCACCGGGACCGGGATGCCGACGTTGATGCCGACCATGCCGGCGTGCGTGCGGCGGGCGAACTCGCGCGAGTAGTAGCCGCTCTCGGTGAAGACGCACGAGCCGTTGGCGAAGCGGCTGTTGTTCATGAGGGTGATGCCCTCTTCGAAGTCGTCGACCCTCTTGACGGAGCAGACCGGGCCGAAGATCTCCTCACGGCCGATCTCCATGTCCTCGGTCACGTTGTCGAAGATCGTCGGGCCGACGAAGAAGCCGTTCTCGAAGCCCGGCACGACGCAGTCGCGGCCGTCCATGAGCAGGTCGGCACCCTCTGCGACGCCCTTGTCGATCCAGCCCTTGACGAACGCCTGGTGCTCGGCCGAGACGACCGGGCCGAGCTCGGTCTTGGGGTCGTAGGAGCAGCCGACGACGCGCTGCTTGGCGTACTTCAGCATGTAGCCGATGAACTCGTCGGCGACCTTGTTCTCGACGACGATCACGGGCAACGCCATGCAGCGCATGCCGGCGCAGCCGAAGGTCGAGTTGATGATGCCGGCGGCGGCGCGCTCGAGCGAGGCGTCGGCGAGCACGAGGCCGTGGTTCTTGGCCTCGGTCTGGGCCTGGACGCGTTTGCCGTGGGCGGCGGCCGTCGAGTAGACGTGCAGGCCGACCTTGGTCGAGCCGACGAAGCTCACGCCGCGCACCAGCGGGTGGGTCATCATGAGCTCGGCCTCGTTGCGCGAACAGGTGACGGCGTTGACGACGCCCGCGGGAAGGCCGGCCTCATAGAGGAGCTCGAGGAGGCGCATGCCGGTCGTCGGCACCATGCTGGCGAGCTTGAGCACGAGGGTGTTGCCGGTGACGATGCACAGCGGCAGCATCCACCCGAAGGGGATCATGCCGGGGAAGTTGAAGGGGGCGATGCCGGCGAAGACGCCGAGCGGCTCGCGGTAGCTCACGGTGTCGTGCCCGGTGGACACGTTCATGAGCGACTCGCCCTTCATGGTCATCGGGGCCGAGACGGCGACCTCGCATCCCTCGATGATCTTGACGATCTCGCCGCGAGCCTCGTCGAGGTTCTTGCCGAGCTCGCGCGAGCAGAGGTAGGTGAGTTCCTCGGCGTTGTCGCCGAGCAGCTGCTTCCACTTGAAGATGACCTGGGTGCGCTTCTGGATCTGCAACCGCGACCAGCTCTCGAACGCCCACTGCGCGTTCTGGATGGCCTCCTCGACCTCGTCCTTGGTGCAGCACGGGGCTTCGGCGAACACCTCGCCGGTGCTCGAGTCGGTGACCGGCATGTACTTGTCGGTCGCCGACGTGAGCCACTCACCGTTGACGCAATACTGCAGGGTCCTGACTTCAGTCTCGACTGTCGCCATCTCTTTCCTCTCGTATCGTCCGGCCACCCTTCGTCGTGGGACGGCGCGGGAGACGGACATTCTCCTTCGAACAGACAGGCATGGCCTCGACGTGTCGCCCGGGAGTCTCGCACCGGCTCCCAGACCGACCGATGGGCGATCGAGGCGGGGATCTGCGTGTCTCATGCGTCCGTGCGCCGGGCATGCTCTGCCGGGCGCCGCACGTCGTTACCACCTCCCACCGGGGCTCGGGTTCGGAGGAGCACTACGAGAGCCTTGACTCCATCTTCTGCGCAGCGCGGGCGCTCCTGGCGGAGCGCCGCAGTCGGGTAGTGTACGTGTGGAAGAGCTTCGCGTAAAGCCGACTTGAGCCGAAATGCTGGTAGTTCGTGGCATTTGCTCACTATCGCCGCGAGAATCGCAGCCGCCTCGGCATCGGGTCACGGTGTCGGGGGTTTGGATGGCGAGGCTACGTCAAAACGGCAGGTGCAGGCGCGACCGGGCCGCCGCTGACGCGTTTGTCGCGCTGCCGCCGCGCCGGCCGGGGGGAGCCCTGCACGCCCAGAGGCGTTCGATCCGCTCGCGGTTGACCTCGTAGCCGGCGTGGCGCGGCCTAGCGATAGTTGACGAACTGCAAGGGCTGGCCGAAATCCTCGTCCCTGAGGAGCGACATCACGGCCTGCAGGTCATCCTTGCTCTTGGCGTACACGCGCAGGCTGTCGCCTTGGATGACCACCCGCACCCGCTTGAACTCCTTGCGGATGAGCTTGTTCATCGCCTTGGCCTTCTCCTCGGGGATGCCGGCGGCGAGCGTGACCGTCTGGCGGACGGTGCCGCCGAGGGCGCTCTCGACCTTCTCGTACTGCAGCGCCTTGAGCGGCACCTTGCGCCGCACGAGCTTCGCCTCGAGCACGTCGATCACCGACTTCAGCTTGCCCTCGTCATCGCTCACGAGCACGAGGCTGTGCTCCTCGAGCGTGACTCTGCTGACCGACCCCTTGAAGTCGAAGCGCGAGGCGAGCTCCTTCTGCGTCATCTGCACGGCGTTGCGGACCTCGTTCATGTCGACCTGACTGACCACATCGAAGGACGATTCAGCGGCCATGGGTGCCTCCCTCGTTCGGCGTAAGGTCGTCGCTCACGTGACCGCGTGGGCGCCGGCGTCGACGTGCACGACCTCGCCGGTGATCGCCCGGGCGAGGTCGCTGAGCAGGAAGACGGCGGCGTCGGCGACCTCGTCCGCGGTCACGTTGCGGCGCAGCGGCGTGTGGCTCTCGAGCAGGTCGAGCATGCCGCTGAAGTCCTTGATGGTGCGGGCGGCGACGGTGGCGATCGGGCCGGCCGAGACGGCGTTCACACGGACGCCGGCCGGCCCCAGGTCGGCGGCCAGGTAGCGCACCGAGCTCTCGAGGCTCGCCTTCGCCGGGCCCATCACGTTGTAGTTGGGGATCACGCGCCAGGAGCCGGCGTACGTCATCGTGACGACGGCGCCGCCGGCGGTCATGAGGCGTCGCGCCTCGCGGGCGACGGCGATCAGCGAGTACGAGCTGATGTCGTTGGCCTGGGCGAAGCCCGTCCGCGTCGTGTCCACGAAGCTGCCCTGCAGGTCCTCGGCCGGCGCCCAGGCGATGCTGTGGACGATGCCGTGAAGCACGGGCATCGTCTCGGCGAGCCGGTCGACGGCGCGCCGCACGGCGTCGTCGTCGGCCACGTCGCACTCGATCATCGGCGCCCCGCCGAGCTCCTCCGCCAGGCGGGTGACGCGTCCTTTGAGGCGCTCGGCCTGGTAGGTGAGGGCGACGTGCCCTCCCTCGCGGTGGATCGCTTCGGCGATCGACCAGGCGATGGAGCGCCGGTTGGCCGCGCCCATGACGAGGATGTTCTTGTCGTGCAGCAGACCGCTCATGCGCCCCCGTCCGTCCGACTCCCGCGGGAGTCCCCTCGCGAACGGAAGGAGTCTACCAGCGAGGGTCGGGAGCGCGAACGTGGCCGTGACGCCTGGGGTGCGATCATCTCCGGGGTCCCGGTGAGAGGCGGCTGGCCGCTCCCGGGCGACGCGGGCGACGAGCCCGTCAGGGTGCGAGCTCGTCGGGGTCGACGTCGGGTGGCAGCGGCCGGGCCAGCGCCTCGATCCCCTGATACTCGTACGGCACGGCCTCGCCCGCGCCGCCCGACAGTACCCGTTCATCCGAAACGGGGCCGAGGAGCACGATCGCGAGCGCACCGGGATCGAGCGGCCGGTCGACCACTTCGAGGTAGATGTCGTCGGTCACGAGACCCTTGAAGCGGCGGACCACCGTGAAGCGCTGCCGGCCGTCGGCGACCTCGCCGGCCCGGCCGACGAAGGCCGTCTCGAAGAGCTCGAGGTCGGCGGCCAGATCCCCGGCGCCGTAGGAGGACTTGGAGGCATCGGCCCCGACGGTGGGTGCGTCGGCGGATTCGGCGGCGGTGCCGGCCTCGTCGGTCGCCCTCTGCGTACCGATCGGGCCGTCGCGCAGGGCGAAGGCGCCGACGACGGCGACGGCGAGGATCGCGCCGAGGGCCGGCACGAGCACGCGCCAGCGGCGGCGCGCGGGCCGGCGTTCGGGCGGCGGCGCGAAGAACGGGCGCAGCCCGTCCCAGCGCGCCGCCGCCGGATCGGCGTAGGTCTCGTCGGGCGCCGGGACGAGCCGCTCGAGGCCGGCCCCGACGTCGTCGAGGCCGGCCCGCAGCGATTCCAGCCGGCGCCGCAGCCCTTCATCCTCGGCGAGTGCAGCCCTAAGCTCGGCGTCGTCCTCGAGCCCGAGGGCGAACGCGAGCAGGCGGTCGTCGTCGACGCCCGCACCCTCGTCGGGCACGCTCACCGACGCGCCGCCCCTCGTCGCGTCGAAGGACGTACGCTCGTCGGGCACGTTCGTCCGCGAGTCGTCTTCGGGCACGTTCGTCGTCGCGCCCTCGTCGGGGGCGTTCGCTTCGGTGTTCTTGTCCGGTGTGTCAGTCATGGACGAACCCGTGAGTCTCGAGCGCCTCGCGCAGCCGCTTCATCGCGGTGTGCAGGCGCGACTTGACCGTGCCCAGGGGCACGTCCTGGGCGGCGGCGATCCCCTCCAGCGGGAGGTCGGCGAAGTAGCGCAGGGCGACGGCCTCGCGCAGCTCGGGGGCGAGGTCGCCGAGCGCGGCCCGCAGGGCCGGGTCGGCGGCGACCCGAGGCGCCTCGTCGTGCGGCCGCGCCGGGGCGACCTGCTCGAGCCGTTGGGCCAGGCCCTGCCGGGTGCGGCGCCGCCGGCCGAGGTCGCGACCCGTGTTGAGGATGAGCCGGTAGAACCAGCCGAGGAACACCTCCTCGGCCGGGAGCTCGGCCCTGAACACCTTGATGAAGACCTCCTGCACGGCGTCGTCCACCTCGTCGCAGTAGCCCTGGAGGAAGAGGATGCGGTGCACCTGGGCCGCGTACCGGCGGAAGAAGGCGGCGCGCGCCTCGGGCTGCGCCCGGCGGAGCCGGTCGACCAGGCCGGGGGGCAGCTCGTCGATCCTCGACCTCCTGAGAGAGAGACGCGTCCCGTGCGCCGGCGGTTCGCCGCCGCCGGCGACAGTATAGCCGGGCGGTCAGGCCGGGTCGCCGCCGGCGTCGAAGCCGAGCCGGCGGACCTCCTCGACGAGTTCGACGCCGGACTGCTCGCGCACCCGGCGCTTGACCTCGGCGGAGAGGGCGAGGACGTCGGTCGCCTTCGCGCCCGGCAGGGCCACGAGGAAGTTGGCGTGCTTCGTGCTCACCTGCGCGCGGCCGACAGTGAGGCCCTTGAGTCCGGCCTCTTCGATGAGCATCGCCGCCGGCAGCTTGCGCGACGGGTTCTTGAAGTAGCTGCCGCAGGAGCCGTACTCGAGCGGGTGCTTGGTGCGGCGCAGCTCGGCGTCGCGGGCGATCTCGTCGAGCAGTGCGGTGCGCGATCCCGGAGAGAGGCGGAGGCGGGCGGTGACGACGA
>DATHSP010000215.1:0-5630 GCA_035464075.1 Thermoleophilia bacterium
CACACACGCCGGCCGCGACGCGGTCGGCCTGGGACGGAGCAGGGATGCGCGAGGGACTGGACAGCGAGGCGAGCGGCGCCGGTATGCCGGGCGCGGAGCGCCCGGCCGCCCCGGCGCCGAGCCCGCCGACGCTGCAGGACAGCTCCCGGATGGCGCGCCGGCAGGGCAAGCGGCGGCGCGCCCGTCGTGTCGCCGTCGTCGCGCTCGTCGCCCTGCTCGTCCTTGGGCCGCTGGTCGCCCTCGAGGTCTGGCTCCAGGACCGCATCGGCCTCGGCGTCGCCGTGGCCGGAGTCTCGCTGCAGGGCGCGGACGCAGCCGACGCGCACGACCGCCTCGTCGCCGAGTTCGCCGAGCGCGTCGAGCCCGTGCGTCTCGAGACCCGCGAAGGGACGTACGAGACGACGCTCGCCGAGCTCGGCGTCAGGGTCGACTTCGAGGCGACGGCCGCGGCGGCCTCCGCCGCCGGGTGGCGGCGGCTCCCCCTCGGCGTCGAGGTCTGGCTCCCTGGTCACGGGGACGTCGCCCCGGTCGTGACCGTCGACGACGAGGTCTTCGCCGCCGGCGTCGAGGCGGCGAACGCCGAGCTCGGCCGCGCTCCGCGCGACGCTCGCCTGCGCTGGAACGGGGAGGACCTCGAGGTCACCCTCTCCGAGGACGGCCTCGGCCTCGACGCCAAGGCTCTTCGGGCGGCGCTCGTGAGGGCGGTGAAGGCCGGCCGGCCCTTCGAGGGGCCGGCCCCGACCGCCCTCGTCGCGCCCGAAGTCACGACCGAGCAGGCGCGCGAACGACTGCCGATCGCCCGTCTGTACCTCGACCGGCCGCTCGAACTGCGCTTCAAGGCGCGACGGATCGTGCTCCAGCCCAAGGTGATGGCCGGGATGCTCTCGGTGAACCGTGGCGAAGACGCCGACGTCGCTCCGCTGACGTTCGACAACGCCGAGGCGCGACGCACGTTGCGGCGTCTCTTCGCGAGGGTCGAGCGGCCGGCGGCGGACGCGCGCCTCGTGGTGAGCTCCGCCGGCCGCCTGACCATCAGGCCCAGCCGCAACGGCGTGGCCCTCGACATGGACGAGCTGCTCGCCGACCTCGACGAGGCGGCGAGCGGCGGCGGCCGGCAGAGCGTGCACGTCGCCGTCGTCCCCGTGGAGCCGAAGCTCACCACGGAGGAGGCCGAGCGCAACGGGCTCGCCTCCCAGGGCGCGCAGTTCGTGACCTACTTCGACACCGCGAACGCGGCGCGGGTGCAGAACATCGCCCGCGCCGCCGGCCTCGCCGACGGCACCGTGATCCCGCCGGGCGCGACCTTCTCGCTCAACCAGACCCTCGGCCCACGCAGCGTCAACCGTGGGTTCGACTACGCACCGGTGATCGCCGGCGACGGCGTGCTGCGGCAGGGGGTGGGGGGCGGCATCTGCCAGTACGCGACGACGCTCTTCAACGCCGCCTTCTTCGCCGGGCTGCCGATCGTCGAGCGGCACGCGCACGGCCTCTTCATCGACCACTACCCGGTGGGCCGCGACGCGACGGTCTCCTGGGGCGGCCCCGACATCAGGTTCCGCAACGACACCGGCAAGCCGCTCACGCTCCGCAGTTGGGTCCGCGGCCATGCCCTGACGGTGGCCCTGGTGGGGAAGACGGGCCGGACGGTCACCTACGAGACCGGCCCGTTCACCGATGTGCGCAAGCCCTCTCACGGCAAGTCCGACCCGCGCGTCATCTACGACGAGGACCTCTCGAAGGGCGTGGTGCGCTGGGAGCGCGGCGGCGACGGCCGCACGGTGCGCGTGACGCGGGTCGTCAAGCAGGGCGACCGGGTGCTCATCCGCGACACGTTCGTCTCGACCTACCGGCCGATGGACTGGATCAAGCGGGTCGGCACCGGCGGCTGAGGCCGACGCCTGCCGCCGGAGCGGCGGCTGATCCGGGAGCGGGCGCGCGACGAAGCCGCGCCGCGCCCGCCGCTCAGGCGGTCTTGGCGATGACCTGCTTGCAGACGATCTTGAGCGTCTCGAAGACGCCTTCGCCGGTCACCGCGCTCGCCGGCACGACCGGCGAGTCCGTGTGGTTCAGCAGCTCGTTGAGATCCTCGACCGAGAAGGTCTCGGTGAGGTCGCGCTTGTTCATCTGGATCACGAAGGCGAGCTTGCTCAGGTCGTCGCCCTGGCCGAGCAGGTTGTCCCACAGGTTGAGGTAGCTCTCGACGTTCTCGTCGAGGCGCGTGATCTGCGAGTCGGCGACGAAGATGATGCCGTCCACACCCTGCAGGACGAGCTTGCGGCTGGCGTTGTAGTAGCTCTGGCCCGGCACCGTGTAGAGGTGGAAGCGGGTCTGCATGCCCTTGACCTTGCCCAGGGTGAGGGGCAGGAAGTCGAAGTAGAGCGTGCGCTCCTCCTCGGTGGCGATCGAGACCAGCTTGCCGCGCGCGTCGGGGTTGATCTTGCGATGGATGAACTGGATGTTCGTCGTCTTGCCGCAGAGACCGCAGCCGTAGTAGACGATCTTGTAGTTGATCTCGCGCGCGGCGAAGTTGATGAGCGGCATCGCGGGCGGCCTCAGGCGTCCTGGAAGAGGTCGTCGATGGCCCGGCCGGCCGAGCTCTCGAAGTCGGCGTCCATGGCCGGCGTCTCTTCGTCCTCGTCGACCTCGAAGATCTGGCGGAGGACCTCGACGGCACGCTGCGTGTAGAGGCGGACCTTGCCGACCTGCGTCTCGCGCCCGAAGGTCACGATGAGGAGCACCTGCTCGGTGACCTGGGTGACGTGCAGGTTGAGGGCCCGCCCCTCGTGGAAGAGGAGCGTGAACTCGTTCTCGTCGAGGATGCGCGCCAGCTGCTGGGTGGCGGCGAACGAGCTCGCCGCCAGAGAAGCCAGCGAGAGTGTCTCCGGGTGGTACTCGTCGGAGGCCGTCGTGATCGGCTGGCCGGAGGTGCTGATGAGGGCGAGGAAGGTAGAGCCGGAGACCTCCTTGAGCTTCTGGAGGAGGTCGTCGCAGAGGTCCAGCTGGCGGTCGTTGATGACCAGACCCTTGCGTTTTGTCACGAACGCTCCCTTCCCTCGAGCCCGCGGCCGCGCAAGTATACATCAGGCGTTGTCAGGCCTGACGGCGTGGCCCGCGGCTGCGGCCGCCTTCTCCACTATCGGCTGCAGGCTGGGCAAGCATGAGCCTCGGCGGGGCCGTCCGGAGCGAGGCGCCGAAGCCGGCGAGAGTCTTGCGAGCGTCAAGACGCCCTGGGGGCTCAAGCTCGAGCGCGACTCGAGGCTTGAGCGCGCGCGGCGCCTGGGAAAGGAGGGGACGGGCGCCGGCACGCGAAGCCCACGGTACGGCGCCCGGCGATAGCGAAGGGGCGCCGCCGGCCTCGCGCCGCAGGCTGCGAGCGACGGGGGAGTGTGATGTACTGTCGGACGGGACACGCAGGGAGCCGCCGCCACCATGAGCCTCGAAGGAGACCTCAGAGAGCTGCCGCTCGCCAGCCTCATCGAGATGACGGCGCTGGGGAGCAAGACCGGCCTCGTGCTGCTGCACGACCATGCTGGCGCCGAGGTCGGGCGCCTCGTCTTCCGCGACGGTCGCCTGGTCGGCGCCTCCTGCGGCTCGCTCGGCCCCGAGAAGTCGTTCTACGCCCTGCTCGCCGCAAAGGAAGGGCGCTTCCGTTTCGAGCCTACGACCGCGATCGGCGATGAGCAGTGCAACCTGCCCACCGCGTCGCTGCTGATGGAGGGCATGCGCCGCATCGACGAGCTCGCCGAGCTGCGCCGCACGCTGCCGGCGCCGGCGTACGCGCGCCTCGTCGAGGGCCAGGCGCGCGACGCGCTCGAGTCGCGCGTGCTCGGCTACCTCGGCCCCGGCGCGCGCACGATCGGCGACATCGTCGACGGGGTGCTCGTGGGCGAGGACGCCGACGAGTACGACGCCCTCAAGGCGATCACCCGGCTCGAGGCGCGCGGCGTCATCGCCGTCGCCCGGTCGGCCGCGGGGCAGGGCGGCTCCGGCGGCCCACCTCAACCTGAACTTGAACGTTGAGGCCCGCTCGGCTATTGTCTGTGGTCCACGCCGCCTAGGGGAGGGATCGTCACGATGGACGACATCGTCGACCTGGTGTCACGCTCCGACGACGAGCTGCGCGCCCTGATCACCCAGCTCGAGGCCGAAGAACGCGACATCTCGCGGCGGCGGCGCATCCTGCAGGGCAAGCTCGACATCCTGCGCGCCGAGCTCGTGATGCGCCTGCAGCGCGCCCACAGCGAGGGCGAGGCCATCATCGACGCGGCCGACGTCGACGCGCTCTCGCGGATCCTCGCCGGGCAGGTGCCCGAGGCGGCGGCCGGCGAGAGCGAGGTGGCGGCCGGCGAGAGCGACGCCGCGGCCGCCGGCGACGAGCCCGCCGCCGACGAGGGCACGCGCGAGGCCTGACGGTGTTCTGCCCGCAGTGCGGCTACAAGAACGACGACGGCGCCGCCTTCTGCGCGCGCTGCGCCGCCAGCCTGCTCACCACGCCCGACGACGCCCAGACCACGGTCAGCTACCCGCCGCCCTCCGATGAGTGCGCCGACGTCGACGCCGAGCAGCGCCCCGTCAAGGGCGCGGCGCTCGTCGTGCGCTGCGGCGGGGGGCGGGCGGGCGAGTACTACGCGCTCGACGACGAGCACGAGCGCCTCACGCTGGGGCGCCACCCCAAGGCCGACATCTTCCTCGACGACGTCACCGTCTCGCGTCACCACGCCGTCGTCGAGCGCGAGGGCGACCACTACCTGATCTCCGACGAGGGCAGCCTCAACGGCACCTACGTCAACCGGCGGCGCAGCGACCGCAGCGTGCTGGCCGACGGCGACGAGATCCAGATCGGCAAGTACAAGCTGACCTTCCTGGCGCCGTGACCCGGCCGGCCCTCCGCACGCCGTGAGCGCGACCGAGAGCCCCGAGCTGCTGTTCGACGTCGGCGCCGAGAAGCTCCTGACCATCGGGTCGGTGGTCGAGCGCCTGCGCCCCGAGTTCCCCGACATCAGCGTGAGCAAGCTCCGCTACCTCGAGGAGCAGGGGCTGGTGATGCCGCAGCGCACGAAGTCCGGCTACCGCCTCTTCTCGGAGACCGACTTCCGCCGCCTGGTCCGCGTGCTCGCCATGCAGCGCGACGAGTACCTGCCGCTCAAGATGATCCGTCGCGAGCTCGAGCGCAGCCCGAGCGAGACGCTGGCGCCCACGCGGCAGGGCATCCGCAAGGTCGACCTCGTGCTCCCGGCCGACGGCCGCGAGTTCACCGCCGAGGAGCTCCTGCAGGCCACCGGCGCCGACAGCGCCCTGCTCGACGAGCTCGAGGAGTTCGAGCTCGTGCGCGGCAAGCAGGTCAGCGGCGTGCGACGCTACACGCAGACCGAGGCGGGCATCGTCGGCGCGGCCGTCGAGCTCGCGCGCCACGGCCTGCGCCCCAAGAACCTGCGCCTGCTCAAGAGCGCCGTCGACCGCGAGGCCGGCCTCATCGAGCAGGTCTCGCTGCCCGGCCTGCGCTCGCAGCGCGAGGAGCGCCGCCGCGAGGCCCTCGACGAGCTCGAAGAGATCGTGCAGGCCATGTCGCAGCTGCGCCAGCTGCTGCTCACGCGCATCATCCAGCGTATGACCGGAGGCCGCGGCGGGGC
>DATHSP010000216.1:0-2109 GCA_035464075.1 Thermoleophilia bacterium
CGCACGGCGGTGTCCTGGTCGGCCGGCCAGACCTCGAGGCGTCGCCGCGCACCCGGAACTTGCCGCGCGCGGGCTCGAAGTCGTTGCGCGCGTACTGGATGTCGACGAGGCGCCGCAGCACCTCGTCGCGGTCAACGGTGACGCCGACCTTGAGCAGCACCATGCGCTCGAGGTACTCCTCGGGCGAGCCCAGGCCGTAGATGCAGCTCACGCTGGCGACGATGACCACGTCGCGGCGCAGGAAGAGCGACGTGGTCGCCGAGTGGCGCAGGCGGTCGATCTCGTCGTTGATCGACGAGTCCTTCTCGATGTACAGGTCCTGCGCCGGCACGTACGCCTCGGGCTGGTAGTAGTCGTAGTAGCTCACGAAGTACTCGACGGCGTTGTCGGGGAGGAACTCGCGGAACTCGTTGCAGAGCTGTGCCGCGAGGGTCTTGTTGTGGGCGATGACCAGCGTGGGCTTCTGGGCGCGGGCGATGACGTTGGCCATGGTGAAGGTCTTGCCCGAGCCGGTGACGCCGAGCAGCGTCTGGTACCGGTCGCCGCGCCCGACGCCGTCGCCGAGCGCGGCGACCGCCTCGGGCTGGTCGCCGGTCAGGCTGTACTCGGCATGGACCCTGAACTCGGTCATGGCCTCGCGGACGGGACGCGGTGGACGACGCTGCGGACGGTGTTGCGGGCGACGTTGTGGGCCGCGGCGCCGCGCGTCGCTGCGCGGCGCGGCGCCGTCAGGTCGAGTGTACCAACACGAACACGTGTTCGCAACGCTCAGGAGTGGGTGTCGAGGGCGTCGCCCCAGGCCCGCCGGTAGATGGTGCGCAGGCGGCCGACACGCTCGACGTAGGCGCGCGTGTCGGCGAAGCCGATGTCCGCCAGCTCGAGGTCGTCGGTCCCGGCGGCGCGCAGCCAGCCGTCGACGCTGCCCGGGCCCGCGTGGTAGGCGGCCAGCGCCGCCGCCTCGTCCCCCGCGTAGCGCTCGAGCAGGTGCCGTAACTGGTCGGTGCCGTAGCGGATGTTGATCTCCGGGTCCTCGAGGTCGCGAGTCTCGAACCGCACCCCGCCGGTGCGCCGGGCGATGTCCTCCGCCGTCGCCGGAGTCACCTGCATGAGCCCGATGGCGCCGCTCTTCGAGACGACGGTCTCGCGGAAGCTGCTCTCCTGGTAGATCACGGCGGCGACCAGAGCCGGGTCGACCCCGTGCCGCGCGGCCGTCTCGCGGATCGCCGCCTCGTGCTCGAGCGGGTAGACCTGGCGCGCCACGACGGCCGGCACGGACTCGGCGTACCAGGCGGGCAGCAGGCGGTAGCCGGCGAGGGCGAGCGCCGCGAGGGCGACGAGTGCCAGACCGGCCGCGGCGAGGAGCTTCACGCGAGCGGGAGGGCGTTGAGGACGGCGCGAAGCCTTATGGCATCGATGGCGCGCACGGGAGCAGCCGGGAGCTTCACGAGGCCGCGCGCTCGGCCCTCTCCCCCGCCGCGGCCGCCGAGATGATGCGTGCGAAGGTCTCGCCGACGAACTCCTTGAGGCGCTTGCGGCTGCCGGTGTTGTGCAGCACGAAGTCGGCGCGCGCGACCTTCTCCTCCTCGGGGAGCTGCTGCTCGAGCCGGCGGGCGAACTCGCTGTCGGTGAGCTTGGCGGCGACCCGCCGACGGCGCACGTCGGGCGGCGCTGTGACGAGGAGCACGTACTCGAAGGAGGCGTCGAGGCCGGTCTCGTAGAGCAGCGGCACCTCGGCGACGAGCAGCGGCGGCCGCGGGCGTGCCCGCTCCGCCTTGCGCGCCCACTCGTCGAGCCGCTGCCGCACGTGCGGGTGCAGCAGGCCCTCGAGCCAGGCGAGCTCCGCGGGGTCGTCGAAGACGATGCGGGCGACGGCCGGGCGGTCGACGGCGCCGTCCTCGGTGAGCACCTCTGCGCCGAAGTGCGCGCCGATCTCGGCGGCGATCGCGGGCCGGCCGAGGAGCTCGTGGACGACGTCGTCGCTCGACACCACCGCGGCGCCGAGCTCACGCAGGTAGGCCAACGCCGTCGACTTGCCGGAGCCGATGCCGCCGGTCAGGCCGAGGCGGGGCACTGTCTGTCGCTGTGTCGTGGTCATGGCGCGGAAGCGGC
>DATHSP010000217.1:0-2498 GCA_035464075.1 Thermoleophilia bacterium
CCGGCCTCGCGCGCCGCGACGATGGGGTCCGGTAGGCCGAGGAGGCAACCGGCCATGATCGCGAACACCACCATCGCCGGGATGACCACTTCGCGGAAGCCCGGATTGAGGCCGATCATGAGCCCGCCGGCGATGAGGAAGAAGCCGAGGGGGAACAGGTAGAGCAGCAGGAGCATGGCGCGGTTGCGCAGCCCGCTGCCGAACTCGAACGCGGCGTGGTGCAACAGGGCCTTCATGCGGCTCCTCCGTTGGTGGTGAGCTCGAGGAAGCGCTCCTCGAGCGACGGGCGCTCGACGCGCAGGTCGACGATCGGGTCGCCGGCTTCCTCCAACGTCCGGAGGATGGCCGTGACGGTCGGCCCCACGGCATCCGTGAAGAAGACGTCGTAACCGTCCTTGCGCGCGTGGCGCTGGACGCCCGGCAGCGGCGCGGTGCTGGCGGCGAGCGTCTCGCGCTCGGAGCGCACCGTCACGCGGGTGAGGTCGGCGGCCGCGGCGGTCAGCGCCTTGGGCGTGCCGGTCGCCACGATGCGACCGGCGAGCAGGATGGCGACCCTGTCGGCGAGCTTCTCGGCCTCCGCCATGTCGTGGGTGGCCAGGATGAGCGCCACGCCGCGCTCGCGCAGCTCGCCCACCAGCACGTGCAGCTCGGCGCGGGTCCCCACGTCGAGGCCGGCGGTGGGCTCGTCGAGGAAGACCACCGGCGGCTCGTGGGCCAACGCCAACGCCAGCGCCAGCCGACGCTGCTGGCCGGTGGACAGCGTCCCGTACTCGGCGCGCAGCTTCGCCTCGAGCCCGAGGCGCTCGAGCAGGTCGAGCCTCGGCGCGATCGCGTGGTAGGCGCAGAAGAAGCGCATCGCCTCTTCGACGCGCATCGTCTCCGGCAGGCTCGACGTCTGCAGTTGCACGCCGATCACGTCGCGCAGTCGGCCGGGCTCGCGGGACGGGTCGATCCCACGGACGCGCAGTGTGCCCGCCGTGGGGTAGCGGATGCCCTCCAGGCACTCGAGGGTGGTCGTCTTGCCGGCGCCGTTGGGCCCCAGCAGGCCGAAGATCTCGCCCTCGGCCACGGTGAAGTCGATGCCGGCCACGGCATCGACGTCGCCGTAGGCCTTGCGGAAGGCCTCCACGACGATGGCAGGTTGGTTCATGAATCAAGGGTGCATGGACCGCATAGGGACGTTCAAGACCACCGCGACCGGCGATGACGCCATCGCCGGTCGTCGATCTCGCGGCCGCGGCGGCGCCGCGAACGCACCCCGAGACACGAACGTCACTCGACGCGCTCGTACCTCATCCGTTGCATGTGTTCGCGCCGTGCGGAGCACGGGTCCTCGATCGGCACCATCTGCAGGCCGCCCTTCTCGAACAGGCGGACCTCGTAGCGCCCGACCGCGTCGCCGCAGTCGGGAACGCCCGCGACCGTGCCGCCGGCCACGGTCATGACCGCTGCGTCGAAGCCGTAGGTGGAGATGACGAAGGGCGCCGTGTCCAGCATCGAGACGCCCCATGCCTCGCGGTAGGCACCGTCCTCCTCGAAGCGAATGGCGGCAACTCCGATCTGCGAGTACCAGGTGCCGAGGATCTGCTCGGCGGACGTGACGACGACGTAACCCGCCGACTCGGTGGGCACGTACTCCCTCGTCATCTCGCTGGCCCTGCCATCACACATGTCACCGATCGCGACGATCTGCAGGTGGCCGTTCTCCAGCAACCACACCTTGTAGCGTCCGACCGCGTCGCCGCAGCTCGGAACGCCGCTGACCGCGACCTCGGTGACGAGCATCACCGCGTCCTCGAAGCGGTACGAGCGGACCGTGTACGGCGCGCTCTCGAGCGTGCGGGTGCTCCGTGCAGAGCGGAGGGTGCCGTCCTCGTCGAAGCGAATCGCCACAGCGCCGATCTGCGACACCCAGGTGCCGAGGATCTCCTCGGCGGACGTTGCGACGACGAGCGGCTCCGAATCGGCCGGCGGCGAAGTCGCGGTTTGAGCCATGGCGATCACGAGCACGGACATGAGGGACATACCAACGAACCGGATCCACCAACCCCGGGGTCCCCTGATCGGACTCCCATCTCCAGGGCGGCAAGTCGCGCCACGCCTTCCGAGCGGCCGGGCCGCGCGTGGCGGTCGGCGACGCCCGGGGGCCCCAAGCCCCTGGCGCCACCCTCATGCTAGAGCGCGAGGCCGTCTCGGGTACCTCGGCGGCCGACATATCTTGGGTGCGCGCGACGAGCCCAGCGAGCCCGCGCGTGGTTGCGGAGCGCCGCCTCGCCTACCAGACCTCCAGCACGACGCCCACCTCGTCGCCCTCGGCCAGGTCCTCCGCCCTGCGCACCGCGACCTTCAGCGGCAGCAGGTAACGGTCGCCCTTGGGGAAGAGCGACGTCTTCCACGTCGCCGACCCGATGCGCGCCTTGACCGGGATCATCCCCCAGCCGTAGGTCACGGCGCCGGAGACGGCCTTCAGTTCGCGGCTGTCCTCTTCGGGCACGGTC
>DATHSP010000218.1:0-5537 GCA_035464075.1 Thermoleophilia bacterium
TGCGACTTCTCGAAGTCGTCGAGCGTCTCCTGGTCGAGCGACTCGAGGCCGAGGGCGATGCGCTCGCAGCCCGAGCGCCGCATGAGGTCGAGCAGCTCTGCGTCCCTGACCACGTCGGTGCGCATCTGCGCCTGCCACGGAACGACGAGGCCCTCGTCGATCATCATGGTCAGCAGGCGCTTGAGGCGCTTCTTGTCGGCGGCGAGGTTGTCGTCGTAGAAGAAGATGCGTGGCGGGCGCTTGGCGCGCAGCTCCGCCATGACGTTCTCGGGGCTGCGGAAGCGGTACTTGCGCCCGAACATCGCCGTGACCGAGCAGAAATTGCAGGCGAACGGGCAGCCCCAGCTCGTCATGACCGGCATCGAGTTGAGCTTCTCGTGGCCGACGATGAGGCTGAGGTCGGGCAGCGGCAGGATGTCGAGGTCGGGGCACGGCGGGCGCAGCTCGTTGTGGACCGCCGTGCCGTCGCACCGGTAGGACAACCCGCGCACCGTGTCGGGCTCGCGTTCGCCGCGCAGCACCTCGAGCAGCTCGAGCATGAGCTCCTCGCCGCCCTCGCCGCGGGCGACGTAGTCGGCGTGGTCGAGCGCCTCGTCGGCCATGAACGTGACGTGCGAGCCGCCCATCACGACGGGGACGCCGCGGCGGCGCAGGTCGTCACCCATGGCGTAGGCGGCCGGCGCCGTCGACGTGGTCGTCGAGAGGCCGACGACGTCGGCGCCGCACACGTCGGCCCAGTCGATCGGCGCCGTCTTCGGGGCGTAGATGCGCACGTCGTGACCCGCCGCCTTGAGCGCGGCGCCGATCATCGGCAGACCGAGGCGCGGGTAGGCCGTGTACGACCACATGTGCATGACCGGGGGGGCGGGCTCGATGAGGCGTATCTTCATGGCGATCTCCGACGTCGTCGGCGGGCATGCTCCCGTCAACCCTGTGCCCGCCGTGCCCTAGAATACCAGCGGCGCGAGTGTCCGCGCCCCAGGAAGGAGCGGCGATGCCATCTCGATCTCGGACCAAGACCCCGGAGGCGCACATCCCCAGGTTGCACGACCCCGCGGTGCTGCTGATCGACGCCCAGCCCGGCTTCTTCCTGAACGTCGCGGGGCACGAGGTGCCGCCGCCGGTCGCGGTGCGCTGGGAGAAGCTCCTCGTCACGGCCCGCTGTCTCGAGCTGCCGACGCTGGCCACCTTCGAGGACCCCGACAGGAACGGCTGGCTCGCCGAGACCTGCGAGCGCGCCTGGCCGGCGCACGGCCTGCGCTACGTCAAGCGCGGCTTCGACTGCTGCAGCGAGCCGGCGATCGCGGCCGCCCTCTCCGAGATCCAGCGCACCCACCTTCTCGTCGCCGGGGCCGAGACCGACGTCTGCGTGCTGCACTCCGTGCTCTCGCTGCTCGAGCGCGGCCACGAGGTCTTCCTTCTCGAGGACTGCGTGGCCAGCAGCGAACCGCACACGCGCCCGGCGCTCGACCGCATGTACGCCGCCGGCGCCGTCCCGTGCACGCTCAAGACCGCCTACTACGAATTGATGAAGTCGGTGACCGTCTGCCGCGACCCGGAGTCGGCCGGCGGCGGCTGGGAGCTGCTCATGCGCGAGTTCGACGAGCCGGAGAGCCTGCCCGACTGGCAGCCGGCGACGTGATGCGACGCTGCGGCGACCGCCCACGCGTGCCGTAGAATAGCCGCACGCGGGCAGGGGACCCGCGCGTCATCCCGACTGGAGTCACATGGCCGACGAGTTCACGTACAAGGACGCCGGGGTCGACGTCGAGGCGGGCAACGCCGCCGTCGAGCTGCTCCGGCAGCGTCTCAAGTCCACGCAGCATCCGTTCGTCCTCGGTGGTCTCGGCGGCTTCGGCGGCGCCATGCGCCTGCCGCGCCTCAAGGACCCGGTGCTCGTCGCCGGCACCGACGGCGTCGGCACCAAGGTGCTCATCGCCAAGGCCATGGACCGCTTCGACACGGTCGGCATCGACCTGGTGGCGATGAGCGTCAATGACGTCTCCGCCTGCGGGGCGGTGCCACTCTTCTTCCTCGACTACCTCGTGACCGGCAAGGTCGAGCCCGAGAAGGTCGCCGCCCTCGTGGGCGGGGTCGACGAGGGCTGCCTGCGCGCCCAGTGCGTGCTGCTCGGCGGCGAGACCGCCGAGCACCCCGGGCACTTCCAGGCCGACGACGACTTCGACATGGCCGGCTTCGCCGTCGGCCTCGCCGAGCGCGACGAGCTCTGGGGACCGCAGCTCGTGCAGGCCGGCGACGTGCTCGTCGGCCTCGACTCGAGCGGCCTCCACTCCAACGGCTTCAGCCTCGTCCGCCGCCTGCTCGAGGCGCACGCGATCGACGTCCACACGCCGTTCACCGAAGCGGGCGGCGCCCTCGCCGCGGGGCAGCCGCCCGGCACCACGGTCGGCGACGTGCTGCTCACCCCGACGGCGATCTACAGCCCCGTGCTCCACGACCTCGGCCACGCCGGCGGCGTCCACGCCGCCGCGCACGTCACGGGCGGCGGCTTCCCCGACAACGTCGGGCGCGCCGTGCCCGACGGGCTCGCCGCCGGGCTCGACCTCACGAGCTGGCGGCCGCCGGCGGTGTTCTCCTGGCTGCACGGCCTCGGGGTGGCCAAGGACGAGATGCTGCGCACCTTCAACTGCGGGCTCGGCATGGTCGTCGCCGTCGACCCCGGGCAGGTCGCCAGGAGCCTCGCCGTCATCGAGAAGGGCGGCCACGCCGCGCGCGTGGTCGGCGAGGTCGTCGACCGCGGCGACGGGCCCGCCGTGCGCTACCGGGGAGACCTCGCCCTGTGAAGCCGGTCGATCTGCTCGGCTGCGGGGCTCTCAACCTCGATCTCATCTACCGCCTGCCGGCCAGCTTCGCCCTCTGGGACGAGCTCGGCGCGCCGGGCAGCGAGGTCCTGCTCGAGCCCGACCTGCGGCGCACGCTCGACGAGGCGCTGGCCTACGTCACCCCGGAGCGCGCCGGGGGCGGCCAGGCGGCCAACACCGTCCACGCCCTGGCCAAGATGGGCTACCGGGCGGCGATGTGCGGCCGCGTCGGCGAGGACGACGAGGGCGCCTTCCTCCTCGGCGAGCTGCGCCCCGCGGAGACGCGCCTCGTCGCCCGCGGCGGGGAGAGCGGGCGCGTGTACGTGCTGCTCGACGAGGAGGGCGAGCGGCGCAACTTCGTCTGGCCGGCGGCGAACGACGCGTTCGCGCCGGCCGACGTCCCGCGCCGCCCGCCGAAGGCGCGCTTCGCGCTCTTCACCTCGTTCCTCGGCGACGGGCCGCTCGAGGCGCAGCTCACGCTCCTCGAGCGGCTGCCGGCCGCGGTCGAGATCGCCTTCGACCCGGGTGAGGTCTACGCGCGCAAGGGGGTCAAGCGCTTCCTCCCGATCCTGCGGCGCTGCGCCTACCTCCTGGCCACCGAGCCCGAGCTCGAGACGCTCTGCGGCCTCCCGCTCGCCGAGGCGCTCGACTTCCTGCTCAACGCCGGGGTCGGCGTCGTGGTGTGCAAGATGGGTGGACGCGGTGCCCGGCTGATCGGCCACCGCGTCGAGATGCTCGTGCCGCCGGTGCCCACGACGGTCGTCGACGTCACGGGGGCCGGCGACGTCTTCGCCGCCGGCTTCGTCGCCGGCCTGCTCGAGGACCTCGGGCTCGAGGCCGCCGGCCGTCTGGGGGCGTGGGCCGCGGCACGCGCCATCAGCGGCGCCGGCCGCAGCACCTACCCCGACGCGGAGGCCTGGCGGACACGGCTGCGCGAGGAGCGCGGCGACGACGAAGGAGACGGACCGTGGTGAGGAGGCGACCATGACGACCCGGCTCTCGAGGAGGACACCGTGAGGATCGGCTGGCTCTCGACCGGCCGCGACCAGGCGGCGAGCACGCTGCTCGCCGAGGTCGTCGGCCGCGCGCGGCGCGACGAGATCGCCCTCGACATCGCCTGCGTCTTCTGCGACCGGCTGCGCGGCGAGAGCCCCGAGAGCGATCACTTCCTCGACCTCGCCGAGCAGTTCCACGTCCCGGCCGTGATGGCCTCGAGTCACGAGAGCTGGACGGCGGCGCAAGCTGAGGGCGTCGCGCGCGCCCGCTGGCGCGAGGCTTTCCACACCGAGGTCCTCCGCCTGCTCGAGCCCTTCGGCCTCGACGTCCTCGTGATGGCCGGGTACATGCTCATCGTCAGCTCGGCCATGTGCCGCCGCTACGCCCTCCTCAACCTGCACCCCGCCCTGCCGGGCGGCCCGACGGGCACCTGGCAGGACGTGATCTGGCAGCTTCTCGAGGACGGTGCAGGGGAGACCGGGGCGATGGTCCACCTGGCCACGGCCGAGCTCGACAGCGGGCCGGTCGTCGCCCTCTGCCGCTTCCCCCTCAAGGGGCCCGAGTGGGAACCGCTCTGGGCCCAATTCCGCGAGAAGCGGCGCACGCTGTCCGTGGCCGAGATCGCCGCCGCCGAGGGCGAGAGCGAGCCGCTCTTCGCCGAGATCCGCCGCCGCGGCGAGGCCCGCGAGATCCCCCTCCTCTACCAGACCATCCGCCGTTTCGCCGACGGCAAGCTCAGCACCGCCGACGGCGGCGTCTTCTCGGAGTCGGCGCGCCTGCCTCTCGACCTCACGGAGTCGGTCGAGCGGGAGCTCGCCGCGGAGGCGGTGTGACGTGAGCGCACGGCGCCTCTACGTGACCGACTGCGAAGGCCCGCTGACCGTCAACGACAACGCCCAGGAGGTCGCGGAGCGCTTCATCCCCGATGGGGCCGAGTTCTTCGCCCGGCTGTCGCGCTACGACGACTTCCTCGCCGACGTCGTCGGCAAGCCCGGCTACAACGCCGGCGACACGCTGCGCCTCCTGCCGCCCTTCCTGAGGGCGTTCGCCGCGACCGACGAGGACGTCGAGCTCTTCAGCGCCGAGGGAGTCCTGCTCGTCCCCGGGGTCGAGAAGGCCCTGCGCCGCGTCCGTGCTCTGCTCCCTGTCTTCGTCATCTCGACCTCCTACACCCCGTACATCCGCGCTCTCGCCGAGCGGCTCGACCTGCCGCTGGAGCGCTGCCGCTGCACCGAGCTGAGCCTCGACGCCTGGACGATGGACGAGGACGAGGCCGCCTGGCTGCGCGGGCAGGTGCCGCGGGTGCTGGCGCGCCCCGTCCTCGAACTGCCCGACGGGGCGCGTTCGGCGGCCGACCTCGCGGAGCGCGACCGCGAGACGGTCGCCGCGCTCGACGAGCTCTTCTGGGAACGCATGGAGGGGCGCGTGAGCGGCGAGATGGTGGCCTCCGTCCGCCCCGTGGGCGGCGGCATGAAGCTCGCCGCCCTCGAGGAGATCGCCGCCGCCGAAGGCGTGCCTCTCTCCGCGGTCATGTACGTCGGTGACTCGATCACCGACGCCCCGGCGCTCGCCGCCGTTCGCGAGGCCGGCGGCGTGGCCCTCAGCTTCAACGGCAACGGCTACGCCCTCGCGGCGGCCGCGTTCGCCGCGGCGAGCCCCGACGCCGAGGTGTGCGCGCACCTGGCGCGGGCCTTCGCGGACGGCGGCCGCGACGCCGTC
>DATHSP010000219.1:0-2112 GCA_035464075.1 Thermoleophilia bacterium
AGAAGAGGTGCAGCGCTGCCTGGACGAGCTCGGGGCACTCGAGCCCAGGCCGGCGTTCGTCGTCGCGAGCGGCAGTCTGCCGCCCGGGGTGCCCGACGACTTCTATGCACGCGTGGCGCGCCTGACGAGGGAGCTCGGCGCGCGGCTGATCGTCGACACCTCCGGCGCAGCGCTCCGCCATGCCGGTCGCGAGGGCGTGTTCCTGCTCAAGCCCAACCTGCGAGAGCTGCAGGGGCTGGTCGGCGCAAAGGTGCAGAGCGGACGGGAGCAGGAGGAAGCCGCGCGAACGCTCATCGAGGAGGGCCGGGCCGAGGTCGTGGTCCTCTCGCTCGGCGCTGACGGCGCATTGCTCGTCTCGAGAGAAGCCACCGAGCGCTTCACCGCCATCGAGGTGCCGAAACGAAGCGCCGTCGGCGCCGGCGACAGCATGGTCGCGGCGATCGTCCTGGGCCTTGCACGTGGCTCCGGGCTCCCCGACGCCGTCCGCTTCGGCATGGCCGCCGGCGCGGCGGCGTTGATGACGCCGGGCACCGAGCTCTGCCGGCGCGAGGACGTCGAACGCCTCTACGCGCAGGCGTTGTCAGGGATGGACTGAACGGCGGTCCGATCTGCATTCGCCTGCGGGGTACACCCGTCGTGATGGATCCGAGGAGAAGAGTCATGAACCCACCGAACAAGATCCGCGTCGCCGTGAATGGGTATGGCGTGATCGGCAAACGGGTCGCCGAGGCGGTGATCCGCCAGGAGGACATGGAGCTCGCCGGCATCTCGGATGTCGCCACCGACTGGCGCCTGCGGGTGGCGACGCAGAAGAACGGCTTCCGCCTGTATGGGGCCGACGGCGAACGCGCGGAAGCCATGCAGAGGGCCCGACTCGATGTCGCCGGGACGCTCGATGACCTGCTCGAACGGTGCGACATCGTCGTGGACTGCACGCCCAAACGGGTCGGGGCGAAGAACGCGGAGACCTACCACCGGGCCGGCATCAGGTTCATCGTCCAGGGCGGCGAGAAGCACGAGGTGAGCGGCCACTCCTTCGTGGCGGACGCCAACTACCCGAGCGCGCTCGGCCGGGACGCGACGCGCGTCGTGTCGTGCAACACGACCTCGGTCGTGCGGACCCTGACCGCGCTGAAGCGCGCCGGCCTGCTGCGCCGCGCGCGCGGCACCCTGCTGCGGCGGGCGACCGCTCCCTGGGAGAGCCACCTGAACGGCATCATGAACACGCTCGTCCCCGAGGAGGACATCCCGAGCCACCAGGGGCCCGATGCGCAGACGGTGGACCCGGACCTCGACGTGGTGACCATGGCCGTCAAGGTGCCCGAGACGGTGGGCCACCTGCACTGCTGGTCCGTGCAGCTCACGCGCGCGGCCGGCAAGGAAGAGGTGCTCGAGGCCTTCGGCACCTCCTCGCGGATCGCCCTGATCTCGATGGCGGACGGGCTGACGGCGATCAACACCGTGAAGGAGCTCATGGCCGATCTGGGGCGCTCGCGCGAGAACCTGTACGAGGTGGCCCTGTGGCAGGACAACCTGACGGTGCGGGGTGACGAGCTCTTCTACTCGTACATGGTCGACAACCAGGCGATCGTGATCCCCGAGTCGATCGATGCCATCCGCGCCCTGACCGGCCTCGAGCGGGAGCCCTTGGCCTCGATCCGCCGCACCGACGCCGCGCTCGGCGTCACCGGGTCGCTGATCTGAGTCAGCGCGGAGGCTCGGGAACCGGAAGGCTGAAGAGGCGGGCGACGCGATGGATGAGACGGGGATCCCGGTCGTTCGTCGCGGCGCTCGCACACGAGAGGAACCCGGCGTGGTTGCAGAGAGTATCCGGGTCTGGCCGGGTCGGCCGTATCCGCTGGGCGCGACCTGGGACGGGTCGGGCACCAACTTCGCCATCTTCTCGGCGCATGCCGAGAAGGTCGAGCTCTGCCTGTTCGACGGCGACGGCCGGAGCGAGACCGCGCGCGTAGTCCTGCCGGAGTTCACCCACGAGATCTGGCACGGCTATCTGCCCGACGTGCGCCCGGGCCGGCTCTACGGCTATCGCGTCCACGGCCCCTATGAGCCGGAGGCCGGCCACCGCTTCAACGCGAACAAGCTGCTGATCGA
>DATHSP010000220.1:0-3412 GCA_035464075.1 Thermoleophilia bacterium
AACGAGCCGGCCCGGCTGACCACGGTGCTGCAGACTCTCGAGGGGATCCAGAAGGAGTTCAACGACGCGCAGTCGGGCGGCAAGATGGTCTCTCTCGCCGACCTGATCGTCCTCGGTGGGTGCGCAGGCGTCGAGCAGGCGGCGAAGAACGCCGGTCACGAGCTGAGCGTCCCCTTCACGCCGGGACGCACCGACGCGTCGCCGGAGCAGACCGACGTGGAGGCCTTCGCCCCCCTCGAGCCTGTCGCGGACGGGTTCCGCAACTACCTCAAGGCGAAGTACAGCGTGACGGCGGAGGAGCTTCTGGTCGACCGGGCGCAGCTGCTCACCCTGACCGCGCCCGAGATGACGGTCCTCGTCGGCGGTATGCGCGTGCTGGGCGCCAACGTCGGTCAGTCCCGGCACGGCGTCTTCACCGCGCGGCCCGGGGCGCTGACCAACGACTTCTTCGTCAGTCTGCTCGACACGGGCACGGCGTGGCAGGCGAGCCCCGACGACTCTGAAGTCTTCGAGGGTCGTGACCGCGCCACGGGCGAGATGAAGTGGACCGGCACCCGGGTCGACCTGGTGTTCGGTGCGAACTCCCAGCTCCGGGCCGTGGCGGAGGTCTACGGGTCTGCGGATGCCGAGGAGAAGTTCGTGCACGACTTCGTCGCCGCGTGGAGCAAGGTGATGGACCTCGACCGTTTCGACCTCGCCTGAACGTCACCGGGGCTTCCCAGCGGGCTCTTGAGCCCCAGGACGAGTCGCGACGCCCGCACGGCTGAGGCTCCGTCCCGGCGGGCCCGCAGAGGACAACGCGCCGGCGCCCGGTCTCCGGGCGCCGGCGCGTTGCGGCTCCAGCGCCGGCGCGGCACGGCCCCAGCGCCGGCGCGGGACGGCCGGCGCGCCCCGGCTCAGCACGGCCCTCCCGGAGCCGTTGGATGGCCCTTCGTCTCCCCGAGGCCGAATGCGCATGAGCAGGCCGTGTCCGTGGAGTCTGCGCAGCTTCACGCGCGAGGAGCACCCGGTGGCATAGAATCGGGTCCGGCAACCGGGGAGGGAGATCCATGGCGGACACGTCGAGCACGAGCGACTCCGGCGAGGGGAGGCGCGTCGAACACACGCCGGAGGAGGAGGCCGCGTTCGAGGCGCGCGCCGAGACCATCGGCCAGTACGCCGACCTGATGGCGGCGGACCTGAACGCCCAGAACTACGCCGCCACGGACGAGTACTACGCGGCCGTCGGCCGCGGCGCCACCGAGGACGAGCTGCGCGAGCTGCGCAGCCGCAACACCCGCCGCCTCATGCCGCTCGCGTACGCGCTGCTGGCCGTTCTCATCGCGCTGATCGTCGCCTACCTGCTCTTCTACGGCAACGGTACCGACACCCTCACCGGCATCGACGGCGACGCCCTCTCCAGCGAGATCGCCGAGATCGCACCACCCGTGCCGGCGGCTACTCCCGAGGAGGTCCTGCCGCCACAGGTCTTCACGGCCACGTGTGCGGATTGCGGTGCGGTCGAACAGGTGCCGCTGGACCTCAACAAGGACGCGAAGTACCAGTTCGCCTACGAGACCGACGGTACCCGGTTGGCGATCTTCACCGTGGTCGACGCCGCCCAGTACGACGACCTCGTCGCGACGTTCGAGTCCTCCCAGGGGGCCGCGGCGGCCGAGGGCGATCAGCCGCAGTCGCCCATCGAGCTCGAGGGTGTGGGCGACAAGGCCGTCATCTACGGCGGCAGTGCGATCTTCGTGACCGGCGAGGACTGCGGCGTCATCTCAGGGCTGCCCAAGCAGGACGCCGGGGGCGTGCAGTTCATGACGCTCTCCACCGAGGAGCTCGAGACCCTCGCGCGCATCGCGGTGCCGCGGATGTAGCCTCCCGCCTCTCTCGCGGTGGGGGTCCTCGGGGGCCCAGGAGGGCTCGCAGGAGCACGGCGGTGCTGTCGGACGGCGCGTGTACGCCGTCGCTGGACGGGAAGGTCACGGAAGGCGAGAGGGGGTGACGATCATGCACGCGCGGAGGAAGCCGATCTTCCTTGCGGCGGCGGTGATGTGCTTCGGGATAGCCGCCGTGGCCCTGACGGCCTTCGTGCGCGCCGGCGAGGCGGGGCGGTGGTGGAGCGGGCCCGCCGTCTACCTCGCCTTCGTCGCGCTGATGATCGCCGTCGAGTACGTGCGCCCGGTCGAGTTCCGTTCGCCGGCACGCCCCGGCGTCCTCGTGCCGTGTCTCCTGCTCTCCTTCGGCTCGATCGTGCTCATGGGCGCCCCGATGCTCCGGGCCGGGCGCAGACTCTGGCTCGTGGCGGTCGCGAGTTCCGTGCTCCTGGTCGTGTCGATGTCGCTCGCGATGGGCAAAGGTGTCGGGTGAGGAGTCGGCCGGAAGGGGGACCCATGGAGCATCTGGCGGCGGGTGAGGCGAGCGTGCCCGGAGACGAGATCGACCGGCGCCTCGCGGCGGTCCGGCGGCGGATGGCCGACCGGGGTCTGGAGGCGCTGATCGTCTTCTCCGCCCCCGGCAACCTGCGCTTCGGGCAGCGCGGCCACGTGCTCTACCTGTCGGGCTACGAGCCGTACTTCGGTGACTGCATGCTGCTGCTGCCGCTCGACCCGGCGGCCGGCGCCGTGCTCGTGAAGGACGCGGCCAACTACTTCCCGGAGACGTGCACGTGGGTCGCCGACGTCAGGGACGCGGGCGACTACGTCACGACGGTGAGCGGGTTCCTCGCCGAGAACGGCCTGGAGCTGTCTCGCGTCGGCGTCGCCGGCGAGTACTCCGTCGGCCCCGCGCTCTACCTTCGGCTGCGTGACGCGGTGGGGCCGGAGAGGCTCGAGGCGGCGTCGGACATCCTCGAGCGGGAGCGCTCGGTGAAGTCCGAGTACGAGCTCGAGTACCTCAAGGGGGCCGCCGCGATCGCCGGCAAAGGCATCGAAGCCGCGGCGCGCTTCATGCGCCCGGGCGTGACGGAGTCCGACGTCAAGGGTGAGGTGGAGCGTGTCTGCCGGGCCGAGGGCTCCGAGGCCTTCCCGCACTACACGATGGTCGTGTCGGGCTGGGACGAGACGTACACGAGCTCCTGGTGGCAGTGCGAGCGCCGCGTGCTCGAGGCCGGAGACCCGGTCTCGATCGACTTCGGCACCATGTACCGGGGGTACTGCTGCGACCTGTCGCGCCCGTTCGTGCTCGGCAGGGCGTCGGAGCGGCAGAAGGACGCGCTCAAGGTCCTCGTCGAGGCGCACCACGCCGCCGCCGCCGCGGCTCGCCCCGGGGTCCACACCTCCGCGGGCGAGGCGTCGGCCGACAAGGTCACGACGGCCGCTTGGGGCGACCGCGACTGGTGGGGTCTCGGGCACGGCGTCGGCCTCGAGGTGCACGAGTGGCCCTTCATCGGCTACCAGCGGATCGTGGGCGACCGCGCCTACGAGGA
>DATHSP010000221.1:0-6307 GCA_035464075.1 Thermoleophilia bacterium
CGTCCTCGCGGGCGGAGCGCAGGTCGTGGAACTCGACGCCCGGCAGACCGGCGACCGACACGCCGCTGAGGTGGTGGTCGGGCTTGTTCGCGCCGGCGACGTAGTGGCCCCGGCGCAGCACCTCGTCGGCGATGATCGGCAGCGGCGTCGGGTCGGGGCCGACGAAGCCGGCCTCGACGCCCTGCGCGGCAAGCACCTCGTCGCCCGTCGCCATGCGGAACTCGCCGAGCACGCGGCGCAGCTTGGGCTCGTTGAGCTCGTGGTCGCCGCGCACGAGGACCATGTGGGCGACATCGGCGGGCTCGTCGACGGCGCCGACGGCGCCCATCGCGGCGGCGGCGGCGCTGACCGGGGCGGCGGCGTGAGCGCCGCCGCCCTCCGGCGCCGCCGTCATCACGACGAGCGCCTTGACGAAGGCGCGCGCCGGCAACCCGAGGTAGACGCCGACCTGGGCGATCGTGCGCGTATCGGGCGTGTGCAGCTCGCGCTTCTCGGTGAGCGGGACGGGCTCGCCGAACGGCGTCGCAGAGGTTGACGAGTCTGAAGCAGGCGGAGCGGCGGTTGAAGCGCCGGCCGGCGCGCCGGCCTCTCCCCCGCTCCCGACTGCCCCGGTCGCGCCGCGCGCGCCGGGTTCGCCCTCGACCGCCGCCGGCCCCGGCGAGCCGGCCGCCTGCAGCTCGCTCTCGGGCGGCTCGCGGTCGGCGCCCGCCCGCGCGAGCTCGAGGTTGGCGGCGTAGCCGCAGGCGCGGCAGAAGGCGACCTCGTCCTCCCCGGCCTCGCTGAACGCCATGTACTCGTGGGCGATCGCGCCGCCCATCATCCCCGGGTCGCTCTGCACCATGATCGTGTGCACGCCGCAGCGCTCGAAGATGCGGTCGTAGGCGCCGACGTGCTTGTCGTAGCTCTCCTGCAGGCCCTCGACGGTGGCGTCGAGGCTGTACGAGTCCTTCATGATGAACTCGCGTGTGCGCAGGATGCCGCTCTTGGGCCGCGCTTCGTCCCTCTCCTTGGTCTGGAAGTGGTACCAGAGCTGCGGCAGCTGCTTGTAGCTCTGCAGCTCGCGCGCGGCGAGCCAGGTGATGACCTCTTCGTGGGTCATGGCGAGGACCATCGGCGAGCCCTTGCGGTCGGTGAGGCGGAACATCTCGTCGCCGATCTCGTCGTAGCGGCCCGACTCCTGCCAGATCTCGGCCGGGTGCAGGACGGGCATGAGGAGCTCCTGGCAGCCGATCGCGTCCATCTCCTCGCGGATGATCTGCTCGACCTTGCGCATGACGCGCCAGCCGGCCGGGAGGAAGACGTAGATGCCGGCCCCCAGCTGGCGGACGAGGCCGGCGCGCACCATCAGCTTGTGGCTGACGGCCTCGGCGCCGGCCGGGTCTTCTTTGACCGTCGGCAGGAGGAGACGTGAGGCTCGCATCGTCGCAGGGCTCCGGTGGCTCGAAGGGACGGGACGGCGGTTCTGGTGCGCAGGCGTCAGGTCGCTTGGACAGGACGCCGGCGTGGCTCGCGTGGACAGTGCAGCGCGTCGAATGGACAGGGCCTCGGCGGCCGGTCTCGCCTGCGGCGAGCGGCGCGGCCGCCGAGGCCCCATCGTACCGGCCGGGCGCCGTGTGAGGCAACGCGGGGACACGGCGTGGGATGAGCGACGCGGGGTGAGAAGGGACGGCCAAGGCCGACGCGACGCGGCCCCGAACGCGACGAAGGAGCGAGAAGCTCGCTCCTTCGTCCGCCGCCGGCGCCGGGACTCTCAACCCCCGGATCACTTGTGTACGCAGCTCCGGCGCCCTCAGGGAGCACCATCGCGGGTACGTGGTCGAGGAGAGGCTCTCCACCTCACCGGCGACGCTCGCTCAGTATACCCGACGCTTCGGCACGTCAAGGCACCGGCTTGATGCCTCATGGTTGACAATGCGGCACTCTGCGCAAAGTTGCGCGCAACCGCGGCGTTGACACGAGCATCATCGTCGCCACGTAGTTGCGTTTGTGCCGCCCCGAACTCGCGCTCGCAAGCCGCACGCCGATCTGAACGAACGCCGGCTCCCTCCGCACCTCGACGCGACTGAAGATGTCGAGCCCCGCCTCGTCGCCCGACACGCGGTCGTACCGCGCGTACGTGTCCGCCCCCGCGAAGCAAGACTCGAGAAGGTGACCGTACTGGTTGAACGCCGCCACTCGATTGACGTAGTCGGGCCTGCTCTGCAGGTGTCGTCGTAGGTACACGGGATTGATGTACACGTCGTGATCCTGTGGGACGAAGCCCGGCCAGAGAGCCTGCACCACGGCGACCGGGATCCGCCCGACAAGCTGTAACTGATCGAGACCCAGGTCAAGCACCCGCTCCTCCCGCATCGAAGCGGGACGCTAGCACCGGGCCGGAGACCGACGAAGGGAGACGTAGGCGTCTGCCAGTTGACGTTTGCCGTCAACGATGGATTCCGCAAACGTCAACCCTGTCGATGGCCTCCAACCCCTGTCATTGAGCACTGGAACGCGCCATGATGGGTGACGTCATGGCTACGGAGTTCTCAAGCGAGACGCGCAGCGCGCTCGACGAGGTGGCCCGTGAGCTGATGTGCTCGCGAGCCGAGGTCGTGCGCCGTGCCGTCGACGTCTACCTCCGGGAGTACGCCGACCACGCGATTGCGCTGGCGAGGCTCAACGACCCGACTGACGCCACACTGACGACCGCCGAGATGTGGCGGGAGCTCGGCTGGGCCGGCGACGAGCAGTCCGGCGGGTCGTTCGGGGAGCGCGCCTAGCCCTCGTGAGATCCTGTGCTGCGTACGCGGGCGCCTCTACGGCGCGCCATGCGGCGACGTAGCCCCAAGCACCGACGCCATGCGCGTACCCGCTCCCCGTGCTCGAGAACCCGCCCCGCGGGGAAGGACCCGGACCACACGACGCAAAGGCAGGTGGGCGCCATGGCCCCCAGGACGACGACCCAGACGATTGACGACTACATCGACAGCGCCCCGCCGCACACGCAGGGCGCCCTCAGGCAGCTTCGCGCACTCATCAAGGAGGAGGCTCCGGAGGCGACGGAGCGCATCAGCTACGCGGTGCCGACCTTCGCGCTGCACGGGCCGCTCGTGCACTTCGCCGGCTACGAGGGCCACATCGGCTTCTACCCCGGCCCGAGCGGGGTGGCGGCCTTCGAGGAC
This sequence comes from Thermoleophilia bacterium, assembly GCA_035464075.1. Lineage (GTDB taxonomy): Bacteria > Actinomycetota > Thermoleophilia > UBA2241 > UBA2241 > UBA2241. Next base: position 3,165 of record DATHSP010000221.1, read on the forward strand.
GAGCTGAAGCGCTACAAGACCAGCAAGGGTTCGATCCGGCTGCCGCTCGACGAACCCCTCCCCACTGACCTGCTGCGGCGCATCGTCGCCTTCAGAGTGGGCGAGAACACCGGGAAGGGCCGCGGCTGACCACGCCCTCGTGAGGTGGTGCGTTCAGCGCCGTCGCGCGTCCGGTGTGGTGAGCGGGGCTGGGAGCCCCGCGACCGCCCCTACCCCTTGATGACGCCCTTGGCGGCGTCGGAGAAGGTCTCCGTCGCCGTCCGACGCCGCTGGCCGTCACCGTCGCCGGCGTACGACGTGGAGTAGTAGTACGGCTGGTAGTACGAGCCGTGCACGCGGCCGCTCTCCATGCGCACCACGATGCCGAGCAGCGCGCAGGGCAGCTTGTGCAGCTGGTCGGCGGCGCTCGCCAGCTGCGGCCGGCGCAGCACGCCGATGTCGACGAGGTAGATGAGGCCGTCGGCCCGGGCGGCGATAGCCGCCGTGTCGCCGACGGCCAGCATCGCCGGCGAGTCGATGAGCACGACGTCGGCCTTCTCCTCGAGCGTGTCGAGCATGGCCTGGAAGCGGCGTGAGGAGACGATCTCGCCCGGGTTGGGCGGGATCGGCCCCGCGGGCAGCACGTAGAAGCGCGACATCGTGTCGGTGCCGCGCGCCCAGGCGGTGAAGTCCTTCGATCCCTTGTCGCTCTGCGGCACGAGCTCGACGGCCTGCAGCGCGTCGGGCAGCTTGGTCGCGCCGGTGGCCACGGTGCTCACGCCGACGCGGCTGTCGACGCCGAAGAACTTGTGCTGGCGCGGGCGCCGCAGGTCGGCGTCGACGAGCACGACCTTCTTCCCCGCCAGGGCCATGGCGACGGCCAGGTTGGCGGTGGCCACGCTCTTGCCCTCGCCCTGCAGGGCGCTGGTCATGACGATCGAGCGGATGCCCTTGTCGGCGACCATGAAGTCGACGTTGGTGCGCACCACGCGGAACGCCTCGGCGACGTAGCCTTCGGGGTGGTGCAGGGTGACGACGACGCTCTCGTCGAGCAGCTTGCGGCGGATGCGCGGCACGCGCCCGAGGATCGGCGTGCGCACCACGTTGGCGATCTCGTCGGGGCGCCGCAGGCGGGTGTCGAACTGCTCGAGCAAGACGGCGAGGCCGATGCCGGCGAAGAGGCCGACGGCGAGACCGAGCACGCCGGCGCGCAGCGGCTGCGGCTCGATGGGCTCCGTCGGCACCTCGGCCCGCACCAGCACCTCGAAGTTGCCGGTCACCGTGGCGGAGAGGATCTCGAGGTCGCTCAGGCGCTGCTGCAGCACGAGGTAGTCGGTCGACTCCTTGGCGGCGCCCTCGTACTCGGAGAGCTTGGACTCGATCGCCTTGATGGCGTCGGCGATCTGCGCCCTCAGCTTCTGCCTGCGTGAGGTCACGAAGGCCGCCGCGTACGCATTTGCGGCGGCGGCGGCCAGCTCGGGGCTCTCGCTCTCGGCGATGATGGAGACGACGTTGTTGGTGTAGGCGTCGGTGCCGGTGTCGGGCACCTCCGCGGTGACGGTGACGGGCGCGCTCTCGTCGCTCGTGAGGTCGACCGTGAAGCCCTCTTCGGCGAGCAGCTCGGCGGCGGCGTCGCGGATCTCGCGGCTCTGGATCACGGCCCCGACCGACTGCAGCTCGGCGGCACGGTCGTACACGCTGTTGTAGCCCGAGCCGCCGGTGAGCGGGTTGGCCACGTCGATCGACTGCTCATAGATGAGGTCGGTCTGCGCCTGGTAGACCTCGGCCTGGCGGGCGCTGAAGAAGTAGGCGGCGCCGGTCGCGACGACCACGACGAGGAGGATGATCCACTTGCGGCGCCAGACGACGGCGAGGTAGTCGCGGAGAGTCAGGCCCTCCTCCTCTGGGCCTGCGGCCGAGACGTAGCCCGGCGGCAGGTGGCCCGGCGCGTCGCGCCCGTTGCTGGGGATGTAGCCGTTCTCCATGTCAGACGGTGCTCATACGGTCGTCGTCCTCTCGGGAATGAAGGGCACCCCGCTCGGGATGAATGGTCACCCAGTGGGGATGCGTGTGCAGTGTACCGGATTCGTGATGCGGGCGGCGCACCCTGCACGCGACCCTCGTCGCGGAGCGAGCGTCGGGGGGCGTCGCGCGACGCGAGAGCGGCGTGGTCGCGCTGCGACGACCTGATCTGGCGGCGTGACGAGAACCACGGTTCATCGCGACTCGTTGTAGGGGGGCCAGTCGTAGGGCCGGTCGAAGTAGCCGGGCGGGCACTCGAGGTCGGCGACGGCTTTGACGACGGTCGCGGGGTTGCCGGTGACGACCATGCCGGGCGGCACGTCGTGGACGACGACCGAGCCGGCGCCGACGAGTGCGTTCTCACCGATCTCGACCCCCGGGAGAATGGTCGAGTTGGCGCCGATGCGCGCGAAGCGGCGCACGACGGGGCCGCCCTTGCACTCCTTGTAGTGCGGGCAGCCCATCGGGTGCGGGTCGTCGGTGAAGACGACGTTGGGACCGACGAAGACGTCATCCTCGATGGTGACCATCTCGAGGAAGCAGCCGCTGTGGATGCGGACGCGGCTGCCGATGCGGTTGCCGAACTCGAGCACCGCGTTGGTGTCGATCGAGCAGTCGTCGCCGACGACGTTGTCCTCGCGGATGCTGGCGCCCGGGCCGGTCTGCAGGCGCTCGCCGCAGGTGCTCCCGGCGTAGATCGTGGTGAAGGGGCGGATGACGGCGCCGGCGCCGATGGCGAGCGGCAGCTCGCCCTCGCCGGCGCCCCTCGGCGGTTTGCCGATGACACACGGCTGCTGCAGGTCGCAGCCCTCGCCCAGGGTGACGTTCGGGTAGACGTGTCTCATCGTGCTCACCCCGAATCGTAGAGGCGGCCGATCATCTCGTCGCAGGCGCGCGCCGCCGCGTACGCCTTGTCGCGCTGCTCCTCGAGCGCGGCCCAGGCGCGGTCGAAGGCGGGCGTGTCGGCGCCGCCCTCGAAGTACACGTCGACAACGGCGACGATGGCGCGGTAGAGCTCGCCCACCTCGTCGGCGTAGCGCGCCCAGGCGCGCGTGGCGTCGCGGACCCGGTCGCGCTCGCCCTTGGGCAGATCCGCAAAGGCCTTCGCGGCTCGCTGGAGCTTGACGTAGGACGCCTGCCAC